>CAZZNN010000008.1:0-27892 GCA_964655605.1 uncultured Oscillospiraceae bacterium | reverse complement strand
ACCGCCCGCGGTAACCTACTACACAGGCTATGTCTATGTGCAGGTAATGACAGCAACATAAACTCGCATAAAAATGAAGTATTTACAGTAAAGTGCAGAAACATATTGTTTCAGACAATCTTTACAGCGCCACAAAATGAGCAAGCCGCGCATGCTTTCGCTAGTATCGTTTCCACACCGTATGGCTCGGTCAAGTGCCGTCACGAGAGGTCAGACGATGCAAACCGTAAATCTTAAGAGCGAAATTTAGGGTCATCGTATCCTTCCGGCAGATACGGAGGCAATAGGTGTTTGCATACGCATTTGATATGGAAAAGCCGAGCTAATTGATTTTTTTCCAAAGCGCGTCCTGGCAACGTTTTCTATACACAATGCGATAATTGATTATCAAAAATGCTCCTGCGCCTATCCATGCGGCGCCGTCTGTAAATAGAACGCCCCATTCGCCTACGAATAAAGTCAATAAAAAGAGAGATATAACACGGAAGAGCAGTTCAACCAAACCTGACGCCATAGGTACCGCCGCATTACCAAGTCCTTGCAGGGCCGAGCGGTAAACAAAAAGCAGATATAATGCCGGAAGGCATATAGAGTAAGTGATAAGGCATTTGTAGCCCACAAGTATGGCTTCTGAGGAGTTGCTCACATCGCTTGAGATAAATATGCCGACTATATTTTTGCCGAAAAGCACAGTGAGTATTGCGATGATAATAGAGCAGACAATCGCGATGCGGCTGAACGCCTTTACTCCGTCTTTGACCCTGTCAAGCTTGCCCGCTCCGTAATTCTGTCCTACGAATACCACCGTGGAAGCATCTAGCGCGCTGCTTACCAAGCACATAATTCCTGAAAACTTCGACGCAGCGGTCATACCTGCCACAAAAAGCGTGCCGTATGCGTTTATTGCGCCCTGTAAAAGCATACTGCCGGCGCTTATTATGATATTTCTCACAGCTAATGGGACGCCGAGCTTGAACAGCCCGTTATCAATGCGCTTGCTTGCTTTAAAATCCTGCATGGCGACACGTGTGAAATCAAGCTTCCTTAGTTCAATATAACAATAAATGAATGAAATTAGCGCTGCTATAGCGGTGGCAAGCGCGGCGCCGCCGACTCCCATGCGCAGTTTCGATATGAACAAATAGTCAAAGGCGACATTTAAAACGCTTGAAAGAATAACGCTGACAAGCGGCGTTTTGCTGTTTCCAACGGCTCTAAGCAGACATGCAGCGCAGTTATAGGCGAATGTAACACCCAAAGCTGATAATGCCCAATATAGGTATTCGGCGGATTCATCGATTATGTCAGCCGGCGTGCCTACAAGCCGAAGCATAGGCATGGTGAGAGTGAGAGATATAGCCGTTAGGCCGGCGCAAATTATTGACGATAGGAGGACTGTTCTTGCGATGCTTTGTTTTAAGCCGGGATAATCGCGCGCTCCAAAAAGCTGCGCGTAATACGTGCCAAAGCCTTGGGCTAAGCCTATGGCGATATTCACAACAAAACTGTAATAAAAACTGGCGGCGCCTATGGCGGCAAATGCGCTGACGCCTATGAACCGGCCAACGATTATGCTGTCTGTAATAATATAAAGCTGCTGAAATATATTTGCTATAAACAGCGGAACGGTGAAAGCGTATATTTGTTTAAGCGGTTTACCGCTCGTCATATCTAAATTCTGTGTCATTTGCGCCTCTGCCCGTGAATGATTATCCCATTCTATCACAATTGTGTTAACTGTAAAGCAAAATTGTATGATATGCTTTATATGGATAATATTTGTTAAAAATGCAAGACGGGCTTGTGTAATACCTTGAAACGGTGATAAAATGTATTCATGTTTGTTGGGAGGTAGTTTTGCGCATAATTGCAGGCGAAAAGCGCGGCCATACGATAGTCGCGCCTGAGGGGATGAATACGCGGCCGACCCAGGATAGGGTACGCGAAGCTATTTTCGGCATGTTTCAATTTTATATGCCGGGGAGTAGAGTGCTTGACCTATTTGCGGGTTCGGGAGCGATGGGGTTGGAGGCTCTTTCTCGCGGAGCTGCGTTTGCTCTGTTTAACGATGCTTCAATAGAAAGCATAGGCATGATAAGAACGAATATTGCAAGGCTTGGGTATGCCGATAAATCGCAGATATTTAATTATGATTGCATTGCTGCGATAGAAAGATTAACCCGTGCCGGGGAAAAGTTTGACTTTGTTTTTGTGGATCCGCCGTATCGCGCGGGAGTATATAAAGATGTTCTCAAGCTTTTGAGCGAGAACGGACTAATGAGGCGAGATGGCAGGATAGTTGTTGAAAGAGCAAATGAAATAGGGCTTTCTCCGGTTGCAGGGTTAACGCTGACTAGGCAGAAACGCTATGGGAGAACTACGATAGAGGTTTATCAATGAGTAAAGCGGTTTTTTCGGGGAGCTTTGATCCATTTACGTTGGGACATCTAGATATACTTAAAAGGTCTCTATCCGCTTTTGACGAAATACATGTTGTGGTATCGGATAGCGCGGACAAACGCTATTGCTTCAATCAACATGAGCGCGTGGAAATGATAGAAGCAGCGATAGCGGAGTGTAACCTCCAAAATGTAATGGTGTGCGCGCATGAAGGTTTTCTTACGGATTATATGAGGGAGCAGGGAATAGCTAATATAGTTCGCGGACTTAGAAATCCAACTGATTTTAGCTATGAACAGGCGATGGAGCAGCTAAATAAGCATTTGTTGCCTGAGGCTGAGGTTTTTTATATAATAGCTTCACCGGACTGTGCATGCATTAGCTCAAGCGCGGTCAGGGAGATAGCTTCGCTTGGCGGAAAGATAAACGGCTTAGTGCCGTATATAAATATAACTAAAATCGCAGAAAGGTTGATTAAGCGATGAACACGACACAGAATATGCAGATTTATACTATCATTGGACAGATAGAGGATGTTTTGGAATCAAGCCAAAAGCCTAAAATTGGCGGAGGCCCAACCAAGCGCATCATCGACATAGAAGAACTCAAGGATCTTCTTGGCGATCTCAAGGTTACAATACCGGATGATATTCGCCGCGCGAACAGCGTTATCGTAGAGTCTGCAACTATGCTCGATAATGCTTCTGAAAATGCGAAGGACCTTGTCGATAACGCACAGAAGAAGGCGGACGATTTAATTGCCCAGGCAAATGCTACTTCCGAAAGGATAGTCGAAAAAGCCAAGCAAGAGTATGAAAGACTTGTATCGGAAGATGAGATATATCAAGAAGCGCAAAAGCGCGCGCAGCTTTTGGCTATGAAAGCTGAGCATAACGCGGCGCTTGTTTACGAAAATGCCAAGTGCTATGCAAACGATGTGCTCCTCGACCTTGAAAATTTCCTTAATGAATATAGGCAGCTCGTTGATAAGAATCGCTGCTCGCTTGAAGCAAAGCAACCCGCACAGCCTGTTTATCAGCAGCCCGTGCAGCAGAATGTGGCGAGGCAGGAAGCGCCCGCGCCCGCGCCCGTGCGCCAGCAGAGAAAGCCCAAGCCGCCGGTGGCAAGGCCGGCGCCTGTGGAGGAACCGCCCGTTGAAGAAGAATATGAAGAAGAAACCAGGCCAGAGAAGAAATCGCTTTTTGGCTGGTTAAAAAAGGATAAAAACGTCAATGATTTTGAATTTGACGATGATGATGAGTTTGACAACTAGATTTCTGAATGCGGCGCGCGGTTCGTGCGCCGCATTTTTTTATATCCACCGCATACTAAAAGCACGCATGCCTGGCATAATGCGCAAGCAGCAAGAATTATTATGAAAGACGATGTATTCTGCTTTAGCGTCGTTTGAACGTCTTGATGAAATACAGCCGCATAAGGCTCGGAAATAAACAGCGACATAGCCATAGCAAGCGCGCCGGATATAAGCGCTGAAATAAGCTTTATCAACACATATCTTTTTGCATCGACGTCAAGAAATAGCGCGGATTGAGCCATTATACTCAATCCGCCGAAAGAGAAGATAAAACCTCCGCAAAACGCGGTTTCCGCAACGCTTAACCCTGCTTTTGCCAATTCTGCCGCGCCTGTGGCAATTTCAAGCATACCATACAGCATTGGCTTTACGATACGCGCGTTTGCCCCTATAAGAGCAAACAACCATTCAAATGGGAATGCCAATATATTAAGTATTCCGGTGGTTTTAAGTATACCCATTATCACGGCGAAAAATATCATTGCGCCGCATACGCCCAAAAGTGCGCTGACGGAAGATGATATGGCTGCGGCGAGCAAGGCTATGCCTTTCTTCTGTGTCGGCACTTGCATATTCAAGCGGGGGTGATTCCTTTTGTTATAAATACATAACGCTATCGCGGCTGAAAGCGTCTGGGCGATTATGAGCGGAAGGGTTAGGACAGGCAGCTTTAGCAGTTCACAGCAAAAGCTGCTGTATATAAACATGGGGCTTACGGTATTAAGCAGCGCCGCGAGATCGCTCTTTTGCGTAGTGCGGTCGGTATTGATGTATGAGCAAAGCCGTGCTCCGCCGGGTGCGCCGGAGAGAACGCTCAGAAAAAAGAGCGCTACGATGTTATTGCACAGCGTATCGCGGCCTATGAATATGGAAATGATAATAAAATATGGAAGAAGCGCCGGAAGCACATAGTCTTTCCAGAGCATGAATCCATTTCGGGCAGCCTCCATCGCGTCCGCACGAAAGAGCATAAGCAGTGCGACCGATGCAATAGCTGCAACAGACAGAAGCTTTTTCATGCAATAATTTATGCTGTTGGCTAAACTATAAGAAGCGGCGATGAAAAGTCGTTTACCACGGGGCCTGAGTGATTTGAGGCTAAATTGTATATACTGTCCGCTCTAAGCTCAAGTTCAAGCTGCGAACGTGCTTCCAAGCTAAGTTGTCTTGTATCAGAATAATCCTTGATAACAGGCAGTGAGGCGCGCTTTGAAAGCTCGCTTAATATGGACAGCGCCTCTCGCTTTATGCCGATTATCCTTATATATGAGGGCAGGGGATAAGCTCTAAGAATTTCTTTGTCTATTTCGAGCAGAGAATAGAGCATTATTCTGCGTATACGCGCCATGGTAAAACGCTTTGTTTTTATACCGCTTATCAAATCCGATACATTGGAATATGCGCGGCATGCTCTATATATCACGTTTTCAAATCCCTCGGATACGTCCGGCAATGCTTTGAGCCTGTCTATTGACTTCATACGAAGTGAGTAAATAATTGCGTCCGAGATTTGGTCAAGGAAGTGCATGTCAACAGCGTCAAGCTCATGAGCGTAAGGAATATAATCGCCGCAAGCCAAGACGCCGTTTTTTCGCATTGCTTCTCTTATATAGCTTGCGCTTTGAAAAAGGCCGTTCGATTCCGAACTGTCGTGCTGGGCGCCGAGACGCTCTATCGCATAAGGCTTAATGGGCGAGTTAAAGCTTTTTAATGCGCGCAGGTATTCGATTGCAAGTATATTGTTTGGCGTGAGCGGAGCTGCTATATCCAAAGCTTCGGACAGCGCGCGCGGATAGCTCATACCTTTCTTTAGCGCACTTTGAAACTCAAAATTTGTTTGAATATCAAGCGCTGATATTTTATCGGCCGAAAGGCTTAGAATATCCACATCGTCGCTTTCGGCGCCAAAAGCAAGCGCGCTGACTATTCCGCAAGCATGCATAAGGTGTATTGCGGCTTTTGAAAAGCGTTCTGCATTTGCTACTGCGAAGCTGACGGGAAGCTCTATAACGATGTCCGCGCCGGATTTGAGAGCGCATTTGGCGCGAGCGTATTTGTCGAACAAGGCGACGTCGCCGCGCTGCACAAAGTTGCCGCTCATAACTGTTAAGGCAAATCGGCAGCCGGAAAGAGCTTTTGCTTTTTCAAGCAAATACTTGTGTCCGTTATGAAACGGATTAAATTCAGCGACTATACCAACGCAGTCCATAAAGCACCTCGCGAGTTTTGAACAAATATATTTAATATAACACAAAAGAACAATAATTTGCGATACAATATTTTGACTATATGTGTTATAATATCGCGGTGACGACAACGAACAAACGAAAGGAGCTTAAAAAATGTCAGTCATCGACACGATTAAAGCAAAAGCAAAAACAAACATTAAACACATACTTCTGCCAGAGGGTTCAGAAGAGCGCACCGTGCAGGCGGCTCGCAGAATAGTTGATCAGAAGCTTGCAAAGGTTTCGCTCATTGGCGACCCCAATGAAATCAAGCAAGTTGCCGATAAGTTCAACGTATCCCTTGAAGGCGTCGGCATTATCGACCATGTTAATCACCCCGATTTCCCTAAATACATAAACGAGTTTTATGAAATGCGTAAGGAAAAGGGCGTCACACTTGAAAAGGCGGCCGAGACCGTGCGCAATACTTTGTTCTTTGCATGCATGATGATAAATGACTCACAGGCGGACGGCATGGTTTCCGGCGCTATAAACACTACCGGAAATACGCTTCGTCCCGGGCTCCAGATAATAAAGATGGCAAAGGGCATATCGGTCGTATCGAGCTGCTTCATAATGGACGTTCCAAACAAGCAGTACGGCGAAGATGGAATACTGCTCTTTGGCGATTGCGCAATCAATCCCAATCCCACCGCTGAACAGCTTGCGGCAATAGCGGTTTCAACCGCGGAGACCGCTAAGTCGCTCTTGGGTATAGAGCCTAAGGTGGCAATGCTTTCCTTCTCCACTAAGGGCAGCGCAAAGCATGAGCTTGTAGATAAGGTCACGACCGCTACCGCACTCGTTAAGGAGCTTGCGCCGCAGCTCAGCGTTGACGGAGAGCTGCAGGCGGATGCTGCTTTAGTTGAAAAAGTCGGTCAGCTCAAGTCCCCGGGCAGCCCTGTTGCGGGCAAGGCTAACGTGCTGATATTCCCTGATTTGCAGGCGGGCAACATTGGTTATAAGCTTGTTCAGCGCCTTGCGGGCGCGGAAGCTGTTGGCCCGGTAAGCCAGGGCTTTAGAAAACCCATAAACGACCTCTCTCGCGGATGCAGCATAGAGGATATAGTGTCTGTCGTGGCTATCACCGCTGTGCAGGCACAGAGCATGTGATTAGGAGAAAGTAGCAATGAAGGTATTAGTTATAAACGCGGGCAGCTCATCGCTCAAATTTCAGCTTATCGACGTTGGCCCGGATAAGGTTATTGCCAAGGGGCTTTGCGAGCGCATAGGCATAGAAGGCTCGGTGCTCACCTATAAGCCCGCCGGAAAAGGCTCGCATGAATTTAAAAAAGATATGAAGGATCATGGCGACGCTATCAAAATGGTAATAGACGCGCTGTCCGATCCTGAAATAGGCGTTGTAAAGAGCATGTCTGAAATAGACGCCGTAGGGCACAGGGTAGTCCATGGCGGCGAGAAATTTGCCTGCTCAGTTAAACTTACAGACGAAGTTATAAACACTATGGAGGAGCTTGTTGACCTTGCGCCTCTCCACAATCCCGCTAATCTTATGGGCATACGCGCCTGCAAGAAAATAATGCCAAACGTTCCCATGATAGGCGTATTTGACACCGCGTTCCACCAGACAATGCCTGCGGAAGCTTATCTTTACGGCGTGCCGTATGAAGCCTATAAGGAGCACATGGTAAGGCGTTATGGCTTCCATGGCACATCGCACCTTTACGTTTCGCAGCGCGCCATAGCCAAGCTCGATATGCCTGCTGAAAAGACCCGCGTTATTACCTGCCATCTTGGCAACGGCTCGAGCATAAGCGCAGTTAAGGGCGGCAAGTCGATAGATACCTCAATGGGACTTACTCCGCTTGAAGGCGTGCCTATGGGCACTCGCTGCGGCGATATGGACCCGGCGATAGTTACTTACCTTATGGGCAAGCTCAACCTCGACGTAGCCGGCATCAACGCTTATCTCAATAAAAAGAGCGGCATATTTGGGATTAGCGGCGTATCAAGCGATTTCCGCGATGTGGAAGCCGCAGCCGACGGCGGTAACGAGCGCGCAAAGCTCGCGCTAAAAACCTTCGCGTATAAAGTGAAGAAATATATCGGCTCATACGCTGCCGCTATGAACGGCGTGGACGCGATCGTGTTCACGGCGGGCGTTGGCGAAAACGACCGTGCTGTCCGCGAAGAAGTGCTAAGCGACATGGAGTATCTCGGCGTAGAGCTTGACGTGGAAGCCAACCGCACCTGCCCGCGCGGCGAGGAAGCGCTGATAAGCAAAGCTGACAGCCGCGTCAAGGTATTCGTGATTCCTACCGATGAAGAAATGGTTATTGCAAAAGATACCGCACGACTTGCAAAATAATTTATTGACAAAATTATTGCCTGCGGATACAATATGCAAGGTATGTGTGATGTCCCAAGCGCGAGAGGAAGGCGGTGCTTTTAGTGAAACTAAATATAGCGGCCGCATTGAAGGCTCCCGGCAAGGTATTTGAGCTTGAACTCGCTGAAACGATTGAAAGCTGTGAGTATTTGGGACGTGAATTCATACTTAAAGAACCTTTGAAAGTTGAGTTGTCATATTCGTACAATGGAGCGGAAGTAGCCGTTAGCGGAGAATTAAGAACGGTGTTCTTATCAAGCTGCTCACGCTGCACCAAAGAGTATGACGAGCCTTTTATACAGAAGTTTGACGAGCGTTTTGTGAAAAATGCTGCTGATGACGACGAAGCGTATCCATTTACAGGCGACGAGCTTGCGCTCGATCAAATGATCCGCGACTGTGTACTCCTCAATTTATCGCCGTTTGGCGTGTGTAAAGAGGACTGCAAGGGCCTTTGTCCCATTTGCGGATGCGACTTGAACAAATTACAGTGCCAGTGCCAAAGAGTGGGGGAACCTGAAAGGGCAAATCCATTTGAAAAGCTTGGCGAGCTGTTTAACGACGGTAAGGAGGTGTAGAAATTGGCTGTACCCAAGAGAAAAACTTCTAAGGCGAAGCGTGATTCACGCAGGGCTAGCAACTGGAAGCTCTCCATTCCCGGTATCGTGGAATGCCCTCAGTGCCATGAGCTTAAACTCGCGCACAGGGTCTGCAAAAAATGCGGTTATTATGACGGCAAGCAGGTCATTGCGATGAACGATGATAAGAAAGCACAGGCCAAGGCGTAATAGCTCCAGCGGAGCTATATGCCCTAAATTAAGAGGGTTCTTATACCTATAAGAGCCCTTTTGTCGTTTACTTAAATGAGGTGGAAAGGAGGAAGAAATCATGAAATTTGCTATTGATGCATTTGGCGGAGACAATGCGCCTCAAGCTGTAGTCGAAGGCTCGGTCAACGCGCTTATTAAACATCCGGATTTATTTTTAAAATTATTTGGCAAGGAAGATGAAATACTCAAGCTGCTTGAAAGCTATAAAGCCGATATGGCGAGGATTGAAATTGTAAACGCGCCGGAAATAATTGGCTGTGATGAGTCGCCCACAATAGCGGTTAAAACGAAGCGAAATTCATCGCTTGTGGCAGCCTTGCAAGCCGTTAATAATGATTGTGACGGAATAATCTCCGCTGGAAGCACCGGCGCTCTCTTGTTTGGCGCCACAATGATAGTCAAAAGGCTAAACGGCGTAAAACGCCCGGCGCTTGCGCCGCTGCTGCCAACAAGAACGGGGCAAGTTATGCTTATCGACTGCGGCGCTAATGTTGATTGCAAACCGCAGTATCTTGCGCAGTTCGGCATAATGGGCGATGCATATATGAGGGGCGTAATGGGTATTGAATCGCCGCGCGTTGCGCTGCTAAGCAACGGCACGGAGGAAGCGAAGGGCAACGAGCTTACAAAGCAAGCCCATACCATGCTAAAGGCAGCGCCGATAAATTTTATAGGCAATATAGAAGCGAGAGATATTTTGTCCGGCGACATAGACGTTTTGGTATGCGACGGCTTTGACGGAAACGTGGTGCTAAAGCATACGGAAGGCGCTGTAAGCGTTATGATGGATATGCTCAAAACAGAGCTTATGGCCGATATGAGGTCGAAATTTGGAGCGGCATTGGCAAAACCCGCATTCAAACGCTTTAAAAAGCACCTTGATTATACTGAGCAAGGCGGCGCGCCACTTTTGGGCATTAAAAAATGCGTCATAAAGGCGCATGGAAGTTCAAATGGCAAAGCTTTTTATAATGCAATAGGGCAGGCTGTCAACTTTGTAAATGGCGATGTTAATATTAAAATCGCCAATTCTATCGCTTCGGTAGTTGATTATGAGGATTGACATAATAAACGATAAAAGCTAAACTAGACTAAAATAACAAAGGCGGTGTTACTATGCTTGAAGAAATTATTTCAATGATAGCTGAACAGCTCGATATACCAAAAGAATCGATTACTGCTGAGTCCAGACTTCTGGAAGATTTAAAGGCTGATTCTATGGATGTGATAGGTCTTGTTATGGATCTTGAGCAAAAGTATAATACCACTATACCTGATGACGATCTTCCCAAAATTCGCACGGTTGGGGACATTGTTACATTTGTGAGCAAAAAATAAGCGCACGAGCGCTGATGCTTGACCATGCACAGGGTTGTTCGGTCGATGTGAGCGGACAACCCTTATTTGTGAGTAAGTGAGATTATTATGTCTGAATTGGATTTTATTCGCATAAGAGAGTTAAATCACCTTGAAGAAAAGCTTGGATATAACTTCAATAATATCGAGCTTTTGGATAAGGCGCTCACGCATACCTCTTATGTGAAAGGCGACGGCCGCGCTAAGGATCATAATGAACGGCTTGAGTTTCTGGGCGATGCGGTGCTGGAGCTTATTGTGAGCGAAAAGCTGTATTCTGTAATGCCGGAGCTTGATGAAGGCATAATGACAAGGGCTCGCGCAAAAACTGTATGCGAGGAATCGCTGTATGAGGTTGCGAGCAATTTAAGGCTTGGCAAGATATTGCTCTTGGGGCGTGGGGAGGACAAGTCCGGCGGACGGGAAAAGCCGTCCATATTATCCGATGCGCTTGAGTCGATCATCGGAGCCATTTATATCGACGGAGGGTTTGACAGCGCTAAGCGGTTTATTTGCGCGTTTGCCGATACCGCTTTGGAAATCGCGCTGAACAGCGCAACCACGAAGGACGATAAGACGCTGCTTCAGGAATATGTACAGAAAAATCATCTTGGCTCATTAAAATATTCATTGGTGTCACAGGAGGGGCCGGATCACGATAAAACCTTTGTTATAGAAATAAATGTGTCGAACAAACCGCTCGCGCGCGGCAGCGGCCATTCAAAGCAGGACGCGGGTCAGCATGCGGCGCATGCGGCTTTAGAGCTGTTATGCGGAGATAATAAATAAAGCGGGGAATAACTATATTGAGACTGATAAGGCTTGAAATATTCGGTTTTAAATCTTTCGCAAAGCGAACAGAGATTGTATTTGACGATGGCATAACGGCTATTGTCGGGCCTAATGGGTGTGGCAAGAGCAATATTGCGGACGCTATCCGTTGGGTGCTCGGCGAGCAGAATGCGCGCGCGCTACGCGGCTCCAAAATGGAGGACGTAATATTCAATGGCACAGAAAAACGCAAGGCGCAAGCATATTGCGAAGTTGCGCTTACATTTGATAATCGCGAGGGTACGCTCCCTGTCGATTTTGCCGAGGTCACCGTAAAACGCAGGGTATATCGCTCGGGCGAGAGCGAATATTTTATCAATCAAAACTCATGCAGACTAAAGGACATAAACGAGCTTTTTCGCGATACGGGTATAGGGCGAGAGGGCTATTCAATTATAGGCCAAGGAAGAGTTGAGGAAATTCTCTCGAATAAATCAAACGATAGGCGCGCCGCCTTTGAAGAAGCGGCGGGCGTTATGAAATACCGCGTTCGCAAGGAGGAAGCGGAGCGCAAGCTTGACAATACAAGAAAAAATCTGGTCAGGCTGCACGATATTTTAGAAGAACTTGCGTTGCAGTTGGAGCCGCTTGAACAGCAGAGCGCTTCTGCAAGAGAATATCTTAAATTGCGTGAAGAACTTAAAGAAATAGAAATCAACGTATTTTTATATCAATACGATAAGCTGAATGAGCGTATGGAGAGCATGAAAGCGACGCTTGAACAGCTTGCGGACGAGATTAACCGCGCAAGTGCTACCGACGCGAAATTAAGCTCAGACTTATCGGTGACAGAGGAGCGCGAGCGCAAGCTCAATACCACTATTAGCGATATGCAGGCGGCAATGCTCAGGCTTTCATCTCAGGTGCAGTCAAAGTCCGGCGAGAGCAAGGTCGCGAATGAAAAAATAGCCAATATCCTTCTTGAGCGCGAGCGGCTTGAAAAACAGATAAAAGAGAATTCGGCGCAGCTTCACGAGCTCAAGGAGCAGCTTATCAATGCTCAAACGCAGCTAAATGAGGATAACGCCCGCTATGTGGCGTTCAAGGACGAGGTTGACGCCGCCCAGACGCAGTCGCAAACGCTGAGCGAGTCGATTACCGAGCGTGAGGAGCTGTTGGAAAAGCAAAAGGCCGACCTGATTTCGGCCATGAATCGGCTTTCGGACGCTAAGAGCCGAATTTCAAGGCTTGAAGCCATCAAGGGCACTCTATATGAGAGACTTGAAGCTATCGCAAAAGAAGATGAGAGCTTGAGAGAGGAAGAACGTAAGCTTGACGCTGAGCACTCAGAAGCAAAGAACCATTTGCAGGCGGTACTCAATGAATACAGCGTTCATAATAAAAAACGCGAAGCGGCAATAGGGCAAGTAAATGAAACTAATATGAAACTTCACAGCGCCGATGCGGAGCTTAGGACAATGGAAAATCAAATCGAGTCCAATAAAGCTAGACTAAAGGTGCTTGAGGATATGAAACGCTCAAACGAGGGTTACTACCAGAGCGTTAAAAATGTGCTCAGAGATTGCGAACGCGATTTTGAACTGAGAAAATGCGTTGAAGGCGTTGTCGCAACGCTTATAAGCGTACCAAAAGAATATGAAATCGCTATTGAAATGGCGCTGGGCGCGGCGCTTCAAAATATCGTAACGCCCACTGAGCAGGAAGCCAAGCGCGTTATAGAGCATTTGCGCAGCCGAGATTACGGTCGCGCGACGCTTTTGCCAATATCAGCTATTCGCTCGCGACTGCTCGATGCGCGCGAGCTTGAGCAATGCAACGGAAATGGATTTATAGGCGTTGCGTCAAATTTAATAAAATATGATGGCAAATATCGCGGCATAATGGAAAATCTTCTTGGCCGCACCATAATAGTTACTGATTTAGACAGCGGCATAGCGATAAGCAAACGCACGAGGAACGCTTTTAAAATCGCAACATTAAAGGGAGATATATTGAATCCGGGCGGATCTATGACAGGCGGCAGCACGCAAAAGCGCGAGTTTAGCCTTGTAGGACGTGAGCGCGAGATAAGCGAGCTACGCGATACGATAGCCGATTTGCAGAATAAAATGCGGCAAACCGAGACTGGCAAAGCGGAGTATGCTCAAAAGCTTGACGAGCTCAACAGCTTAGTTGAGGAATTGTCCAAAGAGCTTCACGCACGGGACGTTGAGCTTGCGGCGCACAACGAGAAGCTCCAAATAATAAAAAAATATGTTGATGAAAATAAGCAAGCGTTGGATAATTGCGAGCTATCCCGCAGTCAGGTGCGCGACAATATTGACAATATAGCCGAGCAGTACAGCGATGCGGAAGCTACGAGAACGTCGCTTGAGTCCGGCAATGTCGCCACGCAGGACGATATTAAGCAGCTTCAGGAGGCGGTGATAGCCGCGCGTGCAGATTACGCCAAGCAGAATGAAGAATTAACTCAAAAGAAAGTCTCCTTAATGGCGCTAAGTAAAGAACTGTCGTCTGCGAATGCGGATTTTGTTCGCATGAAACGCGAAGCTGACGCTTTAGAGCATTCCGTTGAGAATGATACAGGCGAAGTGAATAATTCGCTTGAAAGAATTGAGGAGATACGCTCCCATATAACCACTGTTGATACGGGCATGCAAACCGAGCAGAAGGAGCTTGACGAGCTGACGGAGCGCATGCAGGCGACGGAAAACGAGCGGAATGAGCTTTTGCAGCGCATTGATGAAATGCGCCGGAACAAAGATGAGATAACCGCTGAGCTAACTGATTTGCGCGAACGCGAGCATAAGGCGGAGATGAATTTTGAGCGTTCAGGTATAGAACGCACGAATATGCAGGACAGAATATGGTCGGACTATGAATTAACGTATGAGAATGCGCAAAACTATCGCAAGCAGATAGCCATAACCGCCTCGCATATACGGGTTGACGAGCTAAAACGAAGCATTCGTGAATTGGGCGACGTTAACGTAAGCGCTATTGAGGATTATAAAAATGTTAAGGAGCGTCACGATTCCTTAGATCTGCAGTATAATGACCTTACCACCGCAGAGGGTGATTTAATGCAGCTGATAGGCGAGCTTACGTCGCGCATGGAGACGGAGTTTAAAAATCAGTTCGCACTTATCCAGCAGAATTTTTCCACAGTATTCAGCGAGCTGTTTGGCGGCGGTCAGGCGGAGCTGGTATTGGCGGATAAAAGCGACATTTTAAATTGCGATATAGATATTATCGCGCAGCCGCCGGGAAAGAAGCTTCAGTTATTATCCCTGCTTTCGGGCGGCGAAAGGGCGCTGACGGCGATTGCGCTGTTATTCTCAATATTAAAGCTAAAGCCAACGGCATTTTGCATATTAGATGAGATAGAATCCTCGCTTGATGATGTAAATGTGTCTGGCTTTGCGGAATACATAAAAAATTATTCTAGCGAGACGCAATTTATCCTCATAACGCACAGGAAAGGCAGCATGGAAGTTTGCAATGCGCTCTATGGGGTGTCAATGGAAGAAAAGGGCGTTTCAAAGGTAATATCCGCTCGCTTTGACGATACTGCGGATATTGAAAGCGCATAACGAAAGGATAGCTATTATGTCAGAAAACGGATTATTCAGCAAGCTGAAAAAGAGCCTGTCACAAACAGGAGGCGGCCTGTTTGCTACACTTTTCGGCAATCCGGACGAAAAACTCAACGACGAGTTTTATGACGAGCTGCTTGAGGCTATGGTGATTGCCGATATGGGCTATGAATTGAGCGAGAGACTCATAGGCGAGCTGAAGGCGAAAGTAAAAGAATTGGGTATAAAGGAGCGCAGCGGAGCGCGCGAGCAGCTAATTGAGCTGCTTAGCGCACTGATGACGGATGCTGGCGATACAGAAACATACCCAATGGTTATATTGGTCGTTGGCGTAAACGGCGTTGGCAAGACTACGACCATAGGCAAGCTTGCCAACTATTACGCAAAGCTTGGCAAATCTACTTTGCTTGCGGCTGCCGATACATTTAGAGCGGCGGCGAGCGAGCAGCTTAGCGTGTGGGCTCAGAGGGCGGACGTGCCGATAATAAAGCACGGAGAGGGCGCTGATCCTGCCGCCGTGGTATTTGACGCCGCTGCGTCATTTAAGGCGAAGAAGCGCGATATATTGATTTGCGATACCGCAGGGAGACTTCATAATAAGAAAAACCTGATGAGCGAGCTTGAAAAAATACGTCGCGTGATAACAAGGGAATTGCCGGACGCGAGAATAGAGTCGCTTTTGATATTAGATGCTACAACCGGGCAAAACGCAATAGCGCAGGCAAAAATATTTGATGAAACCGCTATGCTCACAGGCGTTGTGATAACAAAGCTGGATGGAACGGCGAAGGGCGGTTTTGCTGTGGCTGTGAAAGAGGAGCTTGGCATACCCGTTAAATATATAGGCATAGGCGAGGGCATAGACGACATAGCGCCGTTTGACGCGAAGGCCTATGCGTCGGCGCTGCTTTGAGCGTTAGACTTAGGCCGCGCTTGGCGGGAATAGCGCAAATGCTTCGCCCGTTTAACTTATCATCTATCGCCGATGTTGGGTGCGACCATGGCAAACTTACGGCGGCGCTTTTACAAGGCGGCATTGCGGAGCATGTATTCGCCTCAGATATAAGCGAGGAGTCGCTTATGAAAGCGCGCGAGCTTATAAAAAAATGCGGCCTTGAAGCTAGCGTTACATTTGAATGCGCTTCAGGCTTATCTTATTTATCTCAAGGTCAAGCGGAAGCGGCGGTACTGGCCGGAATGGGCGGCGAATTGATAGCAAGGCTTATTTCGGAGTCGTTTATATGCTGTAAGAGCATGAAAGCAATAGTAATGCAGCCGATGCGCGGAGTAGAGGAGCTTAGGCTTTATCTATATACTAACGGTTTTTCAGTATTTGATGAACGGATTATTTATGATGCTGGGCGATATTATCAGCTAATCGCAGCAAAACCGGGGATTATGACATTTCCACCAAACTTTCCGCAGGATTGCTATAATTATGGGCCGCTGTCGCTTGAAAAGCGCGATCCGCTATTGTATAAACTATTAAACCGTGACCTTGACGGGGTGCGAAAAAGGATTGCGCAAGCAGCGCAAAAAGGCGTTGAACTTCCTGCGCTGCGTGCTGAGGAGGCTCAAATAACATGTTTATTGGGATTATATGAGAAAGGGTGTGGCTACAATGAAGAAGAATGAGCTGCTTGGTATAATGCAGGAACTTGCGCCCAAGGAGCTGGCGATGACATTTGACAATGTTGGCTTGCTAGTGGATAACGATAGGGAAGAAGTTAAAAAAGTAATGCTCGCATTGGATTGCACCGTAACGACGGCAAGCGAGGCCGCCGATTGGGGTGCGGATATGTTGATTACTCACCATCCGCAGATGCTGGACGGAATAAAGCGCATTTCACCGTTTGACCCTGATACCGCCGGAATATATGTGCTGATACGAAACGGCATAGCGCATTTTGCCGCGCATACGAATCTCGATGCGGCTAACGGCGGGGTAAACGATTGTCTTGCGGATATATTAAAGCTCGATAACGTTTCAAAGATGGAATTTGATTTGCTTGGGCGTATAGGATATTTGCAAAGCGCAATGAGCCTTTATGAGTTGGCCAAGCATATAGATAAGCTATTTGGGACGAGAGTTAGAATATGCGGCAGGCCTGACAAAATAGTTAAGCGCGTTGGCGTCTTGGGCGGCGCGGGCGGCGGCGAAGTGGAAAATGCTTATCGATCAGGCGCGGAGGTTCTTTTTACGGGGGAGATAAAGCATCATCAGGCTTTGCAAGCGCAGCAGTTAGGAATGTGCGTTATACAGGCCGGGCATTATGAAACAGAGCATATAGTTCTCGAACCGTTGAGAAAACGTTTACAGGAACGCACGTTTGATGTAGAATATAAAATAGCGTCTTTGGAATCTTCATGCTTGACAAGCATTTAAGCTGGCGGCGCGAATTCCTGATTGGAGGCAGTTGATGGATAATTTAGGTAATCTGTGGCAGTATCAACAGGCTCAGTTGGCCTGTGAGCAGTTGGAACAAAAACTTAGGTCTACGCCGAAGCGTCAAAGGTATGCAAAGCTCCATTCTTTCCTAACGGAGCAGCAGGGGATAATAAATAATATACAAAAGCAGATAGACGCGCGTCAAGCCGCGCTCAATACGCTGACGGAATCATTTAACGAGCTAGAGCGCAAATATGAGCTTGAGCTTTCCGAATTGAGGATAATGGAGAATGATGAGGAATGCACCGCTGCGGAGATGACCGAGTCAAGGCGCTCTATAGAGGCGCTTATTCAGCAGGTAGAGTCTGCAAGACGCGATATGTTTGACACGCTTTCGTGGATAGAGAAAGCCACTAATGAATATAAAGAGACATATCAAAAGGCGGGCAAAGCAAAAAAAGAGTATGATGTGGCAAAGAGCGAGTACGAGGCGGAAAGATTAGCCGCGCAGCCTGAGATTGACATTGCAAAGGCCAAGGCGGACAAACAAAGGGCGTTGTGCGACGCTGTGCTGCTAAAAAAATATGATGTCGTCAAGTCGCATCATCAGACTCCGATGGCAGTAGTGGAGAATAATCAGTGTGGGGGCTGCAAAATGTCCTTGCCTACGATGATAATTAAACGCGTGCTTTCAGGATCGGGCGTCAATGAATGTGAGAGCTGCGGAAGAATATTGTACAATCCCAATAAATAATTTTTTAGCGAGTAAGACATGTGACTGCGTGCGAGGGCTAATGCCCATTCGTATGAGGAAAGTCCGAGCTCCATAGGGTAAGAGTGCCGGATAACGTCCGGTGGAGGCGACTCCAAGGAAAGTGCAACAGAGATATACCGCCGGTTTACCGGTAAGGGTGAAAAGGCGAGGTAAGAGCTCACCAACGGCTTGGCAACTTGACCGTTCATGTAAACCCCACTCGGAGCAAGATTGAAATGAGAGCTATAATGGCGACCCGTCACGCTCTTTGAAATCGCATGAGCTTATTGGCAACAATGAGCCTAGATAGATAGTCACACAGTGCATGCACTGACAGAACTCGGCTTATGGCTTGCTCGCTTTTATTTTTGGAGATACGAATATGGATAATATCAGCATTTTAAAAGAACTCATAGAGAAATCTCGCAGAATAGCGTTTTTAGGCGGCGCCGGAGTATCTACAGAGAGCGGGATACCTGATTTTAGAAGCGAAACAGGAAGATTCAAGGCGATAGAGCAATTCGGCTTTGAGCCTGAGGTGCTTCTTTCGCATACTTTTTTTATGCGCAATCCTGAGACGTTTTTCAGCTATTATCGAAGCGCTCTTATGATAAACAATGCAATGCCTAACGACGCGCATAAGGCGCTTGCCGCGCTTGAGGCAAAAGGCAAGCTTTCCGCGGTAATAACGCAAAACATCGACAATCTTCACCAAGCTGCCGGAAGCAAAAAGGTATATGAACTGCATGGAAGCATATACCGCAACCACTGTATGAAATGCGGCAAGAGCTATGATTACGATTATGTTGAGCAGACCTCAGGAGTACCTCATTGCATTTGCGGCGGCATAATAAAGCCCGACGTTGTTCTTTATGAAGAAGGGTTGGACGATAATGTTATGCGCGGCGCCATAACGGCCATAATGCGGGCGGATATGCTCATTGTGGGCGGCACGTCGCTTGCGGTATATCCGGCGGCAGGGCTGATAAATTATTATTCGGGCGATAGGCTGGTGCTTATTAACAAGAGCGAAACGCCTTATGATTATAAAGCGGATCTTATAATTAACGACTATATAGGCAAAGTACTTAAAGAAGCCGTAGGTGGGATTGATGACTGAATTTTTGATAAACTTGTTTATTAAAGATAAATCCGATGTGCAATCAAGCGAAGGGCGTAAGCGCTACGGACTGCTTGCGGGTTGTGTTGGCATAGTGGCCAATATCCTGTTGTCCGCAGTTAAATTTATAATCGGTGCAATTTCTGGAAGCATTGCAATCCAGGCGGACGCTGTGAACAATCTTTCAGACGTGGGCTCTGCGGTTGTAACGATATTCGGCTCAAAAGCCGCCAGTAAGCCTGCTGACGGCGAGCATCCTTACGGACACGCGCGTATAGAGTATATATCGGCGCTTATAATCGCCTTTATTATTCTTCTCGTCGGTTTTGAACTTGGCAAGGAAGCTATAGCAAAGATAATTGAGCCTGAACCGGTTGATTTCAGCATTCCCATGCTTATCGTACTCATGGCTTCCATACTTGTTAAGCTTTGGATGAGCCGTTTTACGGCAAATATAGGCAATAGAATAGATTCCAAAACCATGCAGGCCGCAACAAAGGACAGCCTTTGTGATGTGATCTCAACGAGCTCGATACTCATTTCGTCTGTCATAGGTTATTTCTTTAAAGTCAATTTGGATGGCTACATAGGCGTGGTCGTAGCAGGCTTCGTCCTGTATTCGGGAGTGGGGATAATTAAAGACAGTATAGGTCCGCTGCTTGGCGAGGCTCCAGATCCGCATTTTATTAAAACGGTAAATGACGAGATACTTTCATTTGGTGGAATCATTGGAGTACACGATATTCTGGTACATAGCTATGGCCCTGGACGTACCATTGTAAGCGCGCATGCGGAGGTAAGAAGCGATTGCAATCTTATAGCTATTCATGAGGTGATTGACGATGCGGAGCATGAAATAGGAAGGAAGCTGGGTCTATTGCTCACGCTGCATCTTGATCCTGTAGAAACCGATAACGTTGTGTTGAACACAACAAAGGAAAAGGTTGAAAAAGTGATTTTGGGCGAGCACCTCAACTATCATGATTTTCGTATGGTAAACGGAGAAAATCATATCAACCTTGTGTTTGACATAGTAGTCTCGCCGGGAACAACGGCTAAAGCCATAGCGGCTATCAAAGAAAAGCTCAATGCGGAGATAAAAAAAATCGACCCCGTATACAACTGCGTGATAGGCGTCGATTATGATTACACAAGCACGCTTTAGTTAGCGTCTTGCCTCAACGTATATCTCAAACGGCGTCTCTGTGGCGCCGTTTTTTGCTATAGCGTCAAACTTCCATATAGGCAGATAATAGCCTTGCGAGCTATTTGCCATGTAAGCAAGCGTGCAGCCTGTGACAGCCGCGCTTTCAGCTTCGCTAAAGAGCGTATAGGCACATTGACCGTTAGATATTCTTTCTACGGCTTCCTTTTGCGACATTATCGCAACCTGCGATTCTGTTATAAGGTCTTCGTCATATTTCCTTATGAGGGTTATTATGTTTTCGCCTCTTACAGATACCATTATGGTATTTGAACCGATTATGGGGGCGGCGCCTATCGCGGTGGTAAGATAGACGTCGTATCCGGACGTCTCTGCCTCCGATTTTTTGATAACGTCGGTAATTGAATCAATTGAAACGGTTAACACCTGATGCGTGGCAAAGAAATCCATAACTGCTGCTACGGCCGCGTCTTTAGTGCCTGCAATGCCTGTAGAGGGGGCGGAGTCCTCATAAGTCCAGCTGCCGCTTTGGGTATACGTTAGGGTTTTTGTGCCATCCGAAACAGTGTAAACGCCATTTGCAGCCGCTACCTCGCCGTTAATACCTATCGCTAAAGCAACGGCTTTAGTTCTTTCCGTAACGGGTTGAGTTGAAGGCGCGTATACATTTGCGCTTGCGCGCTCCGCTGCGGGCTCAAATTCGTATGAAAGCTGCTGTGGAAGGCTTACTGAGTTGTCAAAAAACTGTATGCCGGAGTATGTTTCACCGTAATCAAATACCATAACGAACGCTATAAAGAAATAGATGACTGCAAATGCACCGTAAGCAAATTTGCGAGTTTTTTTCTCCGGAATGGGAACACCTAGCTTATCGGGAAGCTTTGTTTTTGCAAGGAGCACAGTAATTATGCAATATAAGCTGTAACCCATAGCCGAGCCCATCGCGGCATACACATATTCATCCGCAATAAAAACTCCGTCGATGATAAAATGCGGTATGTTTAATGCTAATGAGCTCAAAAGTCCGGATACAAGGGAAGCGCATAGCCCCGCGCCGGTGAACGCGGGCTTAATAAAGAATCCGAGAGCGACGAATGGAACCGCGTAGATAACAAGGTCGTGCAATATGCTCGCGTAGCCGTATTCTGTAAGCGCGGCGACTTTATAAAACGGTATCGGCGCGCTCACGGCAGGAATTTCGATATTGTATTTCAAAAGATACGCCATTATGAGCGAAGCAAATGTTAAGCCAACGCATATAAGCTGCCTGCGGCCTATTCCGTTTTTCTTCATGATAAGAATAAGCGCGGCAGCAAAAATAACGATTACGCCTAGAACACAAATGAGTTTCAAATTATTACCTCCTAGTATACTTGCCATTATTATATCCGCATAATTCAATTTGCGAAAGTGGGAATCTGTTTATGAAAAATGTTTCTAAACACATAAAACAATAGTAGTTAATAAAAATGTGTTGCAAAACGAGAGTAAACGCTCTATAGTTGTCATAACCTAAAAACGGAGGATGAGATATGCCATCTGTACAGGATATGTTCAATAATTATGGTAACCTAACGAATAAGCAAAAGCTTATTTTTGACTACATAATGGCGAATCCTGAGGATATATGCTATGTGAGCCTCAGGGAACTTTCGGCGCGTGTAAATGCATCGGAAATGTCCGTATTAAGGCTTTGCCGCGCGTTGGGCTTTGACAGCTATGTGGAGCTAAAAGAAGCGTTCAGGGCGCATACGCAAAAGCTTGTCCGCAGCGTAGACATGGGCGCGGTTACACTAGAAGGCCGGTCAAGCGAGGACGATGATCATATAAACACATTGCAGGAAATACTTACATCGGAAAAGGTAAATATAACGGAGCTTCTTTCGGGCATTGAACCGGACAGCCTGTTTTTATGCGCCCGCGCCATACTAAAGGCGAAAAAAGTCAGCGTGTTCGGTCATGATGTTTCAAAAGTACTTGCGGATTACTTTGTTCACAGATTAAATTATCTAAAAATAAATGCGGAATCGGTACGCCTTGGCGATAATATCGCCGTGCAGAATGCGATGACGAAGCTTGAGAAGGATGATATTGTCGTATTTTTTTCATTCCCGCCGTATCATCTGCCTATATATAATATTTCCCGCTTTGCGGAGTATAGAGGCGCGCAGGTGCTCACCATTTCAGATAGTATGCGCTCGCCCGCGGTAACCGAAAAGGGTTTCACCTTTCTCTGCGGTACAGGCGGCAAATTTTTCTTCAATTCATTGACAACGCCCATATCGCTTATAAGCGTGCTGACCGCCTGCGTAGCGGTAGAGATGGGCGAAAAACTTGATAAGATACTTTTAGATGAGCTTACGATAAGCCGTTTCATAAGCGGCTCTGAAGTAAAGGGTGGGGAGGACGAAGAAAACAGCGATGATTAAGCTAATAAAAAATGCGGATGTTTATGCGCCGGAGCATATAGGCAAAAAGGACATACTTATTGCAGATGGAAGAATAGCCGCAATAGATGAAAGCATAGCTGGCTTTGAGAGCTCGAAGGCGGTTGAAAGCTTCGATATGAGAGGTGCGCGCGTAGCGCCCGGATATATAGATATGCACATGCATATAACAGGCGGCGGCGGCGAGCAGGGGTTTGCGAGTCGTGTTTGTGAAGCGAATTTATCCGAGATAACGTCAGCGGGCGTAACAAGCGTGGTGGGGCTGCTCGGCACCGACGGGATAACAAGGAGCCTTGAGAACCTCTATGCTAAGACATGCGCGCTAACGGAGGAGGGAATCACGGCGTATATGCTGACGGGCTCGTATGCGTATCCGTCTGTTACGCTGCTAGACTCTGTTTCTCGCGATATAGCGCTTATCGATAAGGTTATAGGCGTTAAATTGGCCGTTTCAGATCATAGAAGCTCACAGGTGTCAACGGACGAATTTTTGCGTGTTGCAAGCGAAGCGCGTCTTGGCGGGTTGCTCTCGGCAAAAGCGGGCATACTTGTCATGCACATGGGCGATGGCAAGGCAAAGCTCGAAAAATTGTTTTATGCTATAGATAAATCTGAAATACCGATAGAAACATTTCTGCCAACGCATGTTGAGCGGACAGATGCGCTGACTTTTGATGCCGCAAAGTTTGCAAAACTTGGCGGAAACATTGATTTTACTGCGGGCAATATTGAAAAAGGCGGAACGGCACGGAGCATGATAATGGCCATGGATATGGGTGCATCGATAGATAACTTCACTATGAGCAGCGATGCTTACGGCAGCCAGCCAAAATTTGATAAGAACAGGAATATAGTGAGCTTATCATATTCAAAGCCGACCGTGCTCAACGACGAGATAAAGCTGCTTACTGGAAAATATGGCGTGCCGCTTGAAAAGGCGCTTTTACCGCTTACGAAAAACTGCGCCCGCGTGCTTAAAAAGCAAAATGTTAAAGGCGGCTTGTTTGTAGGGGCCGATGCTGACATCATCGTTTATGACGACGAGCTTTCAATAGATCATGTTTTTGCAAAGGGAAAGCTTGCTGTTTACGAAAAGAAACCAATACTTCACGGTAAATTTGAACGGACGGAGGAATAACGCTATGAAAAAGACACTTATCGGATTAACCGCGTTGACGCTGGCTGTTATATTCATGCTCGGTACGGTTGGCTGCGGCGCGCAACCGACTAAAACAACTGAATATCTTGGCACATATTCAACGGACGTCACCTCGCTCGTGCCTTTCTATCTTCCGGATACTACGGGTAAAAAGGTGATAGCGAACGTTATAGATAATTTAATTGAGAACGATATATATGGAAATTTCGTTCCTGCGCTCGCGAGCGAATGGTCACACAATGACGAATATACGGTGTGGACGTTCAAGCTTAGGGACGATGCGCATTGGTATGATAACACAGGCGCGGAGGTAGCGCCTGTAACGGCGCAGGATTTTGTGGACGGACTTAGATTTGTTGCCGACCATAAGAAGACCAAAAGCGATATGTCGATAGTGAAATCCGTAATAGCGGGTTTGGCGGAATACTACGACGCTCTTGTTGATTTTGACGATCCGAACCTTGCTGATGATAAAAAGCCGCAAGGTCCGCGTGAGACGCTGGAGGCAAGGTTTGACGAGCTGGTTGGCGTTAAAGCGCTCGATAATTATACCGTTGAGTATACGCTCACAGCGCCGGTGCCCTATTTTGAATCCTTCCTTGTCACGGAAATATTCTTGCCGAATTATCAACCATTCTCAGATGAATGTGGCAATAAGTTTGGCACATCGCCGGAGAGACTGCTGTATAACGGCGCATATTATCTTGATACATGGCAGCGCAACAAGGAATTTGTCCTTGTGAAAAACCCTGCATACTACGATGCGGATAAGGTTTCTGTCGAGCGTATAGTGCTTCAAAAGATAGGCGATTCCGCCGCTACAGTTGAAATGTTCAAGCGCGGCGAACTTACAAGCACATCGTTCACAGGCGATCAGGTGGATTATTATATGAACGACGCCGAATGGGGCAAATACGTTACGCTGCGTGATAAATCGAGCGTGAACTATTGGTTCTTTGTAAATTTTGCGAGTCAAAACACGGAATTCAACGCCTTCGTAAACAATGAGGACTTTAGGAGGGCGCTCTATTACGGGCTTGACAGAGTTACCATCGCAAAGCTTTATAATCCATACGGCCCTGAGAATATGCTTATTAACACGATATGCCCTAGCGAGGTTTGCATAGATGAAAAAGGCATTGATTATACGGATTATCCGGAGCTAAAGGCGTTAAAAGACATTGGCGCAGCCACATACGACCCGGCGCGTGCGCTGGAATATTTCAATAAAGCCAAAGCTGCGCTTTGCGAAGCCGGTGTGGCCATACAGGGCGCGTCGGCGGGCGAAGTGAAGATGGGAAAGACATTAACGTTTCAAACAGACGGAGCGCTACCGCTTCAAATGGTGTATGTACACGGCGCATCATCTGACGAGGTATCCATGGCGCAGCTTATAAAGCGCAATTTCGAGGAGGTTTTTGGCAAGGAGAATATCGAGGTAGTGCTCGCGCAGTTTACAGGTGATAAATATAACGACGTTATCGCGCAGGGCAATTTTGATTTCTGCTATGATAACTATTCATTCAAGTATGGAGACCCTCTTGCCCAACTTGAAAGACTGACGACCGGCGGCGCTGTGAATGACGGTAAGTACGAACTAGCCGAATTTGATGCACTCGTTAATGAAGGATCAGGCAAGCTTATCGCTTCTGAGAGATACACGTTGTTTGCCAAGGCCGAAGCTATGCTTATAAACGGCGGTTATATAATTCCGTGGGAATCGGGCGGCGGCACCTATGGCATGAGCAGGGAGGTTCCCTTTACCACGCCGCGCGGAGGGTTTGGCTTATCGAGATTTAAGTATAAGGGCGTTGTGCTGCAAGACGAGCCGGTTTCGGCCGAGCAGTATACAGAGCTTGAAGCGGCGTTCAACGAGGCGCTTAAAGCGCAGGGCTGAAAAGGGTAAGAAGCGGGGCAAAATAGCTTTTTAATTGACCAATGCTTAGTGAAAGGCGGCGGAGTATAGTTATGGCAAAATACATTGTTAAGCGTTTATTGCAATCGCTTTTGACGGTTTTCATAGTTATATTTGTTGTATTTCTATTGCTTAGGCTTATGCCTACGGACGGATACTTCACAAGGGACGACTATGTGAATATGTCTGAAGCGGAACGACAGATGTATCTTATAGACATAGGTGCCGTTGGCAACCCAATAGAACTTTTTATCCGTTTTATGGGAAATCTCCTAAGCGGGAATCTTGGAGAATCCTATGTGCTGCAGCCGCATGTGGATATAGCGGAGATTTTAGCGGAAAAGGTGCCGTATTCGCTCTGGTTCGGCGTTGTGAGTATGGTGATTTCTCTTGTGCTTGGGCTATTGATGGGCATGAGCATGGCGCGTTATAAGGATAAGCTTCCAGATGCGCTCGGCACTGTTTATATAGTGATAGTAAGAGCGGTTCCAAGCCTTATATATCTGTTTTTGCTTCAGGTACTAATAACGGGATTATTCAAAATCCCCATGATGTTTAGCGAGAGAAATCCCATCACATGGATAATGCCGGTGGTTTCACTGTCGCTTACGAGCATAGCATGGTATGCAATATGGCTAAGACGTTTTATGGTGGACGAGGAAAACAGGGATTATGTTAAATTCGCCCTGGCAAAGGGAATGACGCGCAAGCAGCTTATGAAAAAGCATGTGCTTAGGAACGCGCTCGTTCCGCTTGCGCAATATTTTCCGTTGCAGCTATTGCTCACTATATCGGGTTCTCTTATAATAGAAAGTTTATATAGTATACCAGGTATGGGCGGACTTTTGGTGGAAGCCATAAAAGAGATGGATAACAGCCTTGTGCAGATATTGGTTATACTGTTCGCTGTGTTAGGCGTACTCGGAGTTTTTCTCGGAGATATATTGATGGTGCTTCTTGACCCTCGCATAAAACTTGCGGAAAAGAAGAGAAAGGCGTAAGGGGGCACGCAGATGAACATTCGTGAAGCAATAACAAGAGATATGTTTCGCCGTGCCGGTTACGACGAAAAGGAAGCGGAGAATATAGGCTATTCAAACTATTCATATTGGAAAAGCACGATCCGCACATTTTTAAAAAGCAAGGTGAACATAATCCTTCTTGCGATAATGTGCCTGTTTGTGCTGATGAGCTTTATTTATCCGGCCGTTGTAGAACTCGACCCTAATTGGGAAAACACCTATAAAAACCCCAATTATGCCGCTACCGATTCTATGACATGGAATATAGCGCCATGTGCGGAGCATATATTCGGCACAGACAATATAGGCCGCGATATGTGGTCGCGCACATGGTACGGCACGCGTACATCACTTTTACTTGGCTTTGTTATAGCTTTTTTCGATGTGACGCTTGGTACGATTGCAGGCGCGCTCTGGGGTTATGTAAAGAAGCTTGATAGGCTTATGACGGAGCTTTATAACATTATAACAAATATTCCGTCAACGGTGTATCTAGTGCTCTTTACATATATCCTGCGTCCAAGCTTTTGGACTATAGTGCTTGCTATGTGCATAACCGGTTGGCTCTCAATAGCCAGGTTTATCAGAAATAAGGTAATTGCGATAAGGGAGAGCGAGTACAACATCGCCTCTCAATGCCTTGGGACGCCTCTTAATAGGATAATCACAAAGAATATTGTGCCTTATCTCGTGAGCATAATCATCATGGAGGTAGCGCTCACGATACCCTATTCAATAGGCAGCGAGGTTTTTCTAAGCTATATCAATCTCGGACTTCCGCTCGATACGGTATCGCTTGGCAACCTTGTGAGCGTGGGTAAAAACAGTTTTGAGGTGTATCCGTTTCAGCTTGTGTATCCAACGATAATCCTTTCGTTTGTGACGGTGTCGTTTTACATTGTGGGCAATAAGTTTGCAGATGCATCTGACCCGCGCAATCATGTGTAAAGGGTGAGGCGAGGAGAAAAGATATGGATAAGTATGCTTATGCTTCTATGAATTTCTTTAATAAGTCTATTACAAATTGAATTGCTACTTGCAGAATACGGTAAAC
>CAZZNN010000007.1:0-29076 GCA_964655605.1 uncultured Oscillospiraceae bacterium | reverse complement strand
GCGTGCTTGAATGGGGTTCAAGAGGCCGGAAGTTCGAATCTTCTCACCCAGACCATAAAAATCCGAAAACAGATTGTTTTCGGATTTTTATTTTTAATGCTTATCATCTTCTGCTAAAGCGTTAAGAGTTTCGCCAGTTAGCCGATAGGTTGTCCAATCGGACATTTGCTGGGCATTAAGCGACAAATAGAAGTCGATACTAGGCTTATTCCAATCGAGGCACCACCATTCCATTCGACCGCAGCCACGCTCCTTGGCTATATGCGCCAAGCGCGCCAACAAAGCTTTGCCGTACCCCCTCCCTCTTGCTTGCGGCTTAATGAACAAATCCTCAAGGTATAGCCCGGCGCGCCCAAGAAACGTTGAAAAATTGTGAAAGAACAAAGCAAAGCCAACAGGCTCGTCATTCTCGTATGCAAGCAAAACTTCGGCTTTGTTTTTATCGAATATCCATTCGCGCAAGGTGGCTTCGTCTGTGATAACCTCGTCCGCCATCTTTTCGTACTCAGCTAAGGCTTGAATAAACTCAAATATCAGCGGTGTATCGCTTTGCTGTGCAGCTCTGATGTAAAAACTCATTTTTTGCTTTCTGCTCCTTATTTTACTTGAGAATATATTATCATATTTTACCTCGATCAACAAGAAAAAGCGGAAGCTAATCCGCTTTGAGCTACAAAAGAATGCATATCAAGTTTTCGTGCTCCTCGTTTACCATTCGCTGTATTGTTGATTGAATACGCTCCTGACTTCGAGCGGGCAGCTTCCCTGCCTTGTTTGCCATGCTTTCGCGAACAAGGTCGCTTAGGGATTTACCAAAGATATTTGTTTCCCACATTTTTGCAGGAGCTTTTTCAAACGTCTCAGTCAGATAATTCAAAAATTCCTCCGATTGCTCCTCCGTGCCTACAAGCGGCGATATTTCCGCTAGCATATCCACCCGAATCATGTGCATTCCGGAAGCTTTCGCTCTTAGCTTTACACCGAACTTGTTGCCTTGCCTAACGATTTCCGGCTCTTCAAGCGACATGTCGCAATAATCCGGAAGAACTATTCCATAGCCGGTACGGTTGGCGTTTTCAAGCGCATATTCTATTTTATTATAAAGGCTCTGCGTTTTTGACAGCGCCTTAACCGATTCAAACAGCTTTGCGTCATCTTCTATTTCGACCCCGCATTCCTCACTTAACACATTGTAGAATAAGCATTCTAGCGGACGCAGCTCAGCTTCAACACAGCCGCTGCCCATATCAACATTGCGTATATTAAGCTTATCAAATCCCTCTACGTCTTCGAGCATTTCGCATAAAAGCTTATAATCGCGCATTTTACGCATATCGCTGATTTTAGCCTTGATGGGGGTTACTAGGCGTTCAATCAGCCAATGCTCGGCCGGAAGGTGAGTCATCCACTTCGGAAGCGAGATATGGGCTGATTTAAGCGGGAATTCAAGCAATAACGCTTCAAAAGCGTTGAAAAGGTCGGTTGCATTCATGTTCATAACGTCGTATGCGTAGGCCGCGCAGCCATACTTATCATGGATATTCTGCGCTATGTCCCTTGCGGGCTGCGCATCTGGCGCAGTGCTGTTTACTATAACGAGAAAAGGCTTGCCTTGCATGCGCATTTCATTTATTACCCGATCTTCGGCTTCAGAGTAGCTGCTGTGCGAAAGCTGAGTAATGGTGCCGTCGGTAGTTACGATAATACCAACGGTAGAATGGTCATTTATAACCTTCTTCGTTCCGATGTCGGCGGCTTTTTCAAATGGAATATCATAGTCAAACCACGGGGTGCGTACCATGCGCGGCGCTTCCCCGTCCATGTGCCCTATAGCGTCCGGAATCATGTAGCCAACGCAATCAATCATTCTTAGCCGTGCGGTTATGCCTTCGTCGCCTATGGCTATTTCGGCGGCCTCATTTGGCACGAATTTAGGCTGCGTGGTCATAATGGTCTTGCCACCTGCGCTTTGAGGAAGCTCATCTATTATACGCTGCTTTTCGTGCTCATTATCAATATTTGGCAGGAACATCATGTCCATGCACTTTTTAATAAATGTGGACTTCCCTGTCCTTACCGGCCCTACAACGCCGACATATATATCGCCTCCGGTTCTTTGAGCTATATCTTTATATAATTGCGCCCTGTCCATGCTCTTCCTCCAATTCAAATTTTCAATTACTGAAATATACGTTTTACATAACAAAAAAATACATAGGCGAGCCTATGTATTTATGTTCCGCTTTGATTATTTGCGTTTGAAAAGCTTGCTTTCCGTTCCAGCGATTATCCGCTTGATATTATCTATATGCCGGCCGATCACCAGCGCCCAAAGTAAGATGCATAAGCACACAAGCGAACCTGAATGAAGGTTTGATAGCGCTAATGCGCCCATATAAAGGGTAACTCCTATTAGCGAGCCAAGCGATACCATTTGAGAGAAGAAGATTATCGCAAAGCATATAACTGTTGCTATAGCAGCGTACAATGGTGACAGCATCCATGCAATGGCGAGCGTGGTAGCAACCCCTTTACCGCCTTTAAAGCCAAAGAATATAGGAAAATCGTGTCCTAGCACAGCGAAAAGTCCGCACAAATAGCCGCCTATATCGCCTGCAATAAGCCGCCCAAGGAGCACTGCGGCGATCCCTTTTAAAAAATCGCCTATAAATGTGAATATGCCAGGCTTCATGCCAAATACGCGGAGCATATTGGTGGTACCGGCATTTCCGCTGCCGTGCTGCCTCACGTCATCGTGATATTTGAACTTGCTTAGTATGACGGCAGTTTCAATATTGCCTATCAAATAGCCTGCGATTGCGCTTACCGCAAGCCATATCCAGTTGATCTCATTCAATTAAGGCACCTCATTCAGCAGCGTTTTTGGTTCGTTTGCGAATTATGAGTTTAACGGGGGTTTTATCTATTTTAAACGACTTCCGTATGTAATTTTCCAAATATCGTTTATAGGAAAAATGCATAAGCTCCGGATCGTTTGTGAAAATCACAAATGTTGGCGGACGAACCCCCGTTTGGGTAGCATAGTAGATTTTCAGCCTCCTGCCATTCTCCGACGGCGGTTCGGACATGGTGATAGCTTCATTTACGATGTCGTTCAAAACGCCGGTAGATATACGCATACAGTATTGCTCGAACGCCATATCGGCATAATCAAGCACCTTGTCTACGCGCTGCCCTGTAAGCGCGGATATAAATAGCATGGGGACATAATTCATGAACGCGAGATCCGCCGTAAGCTTTTTCTTAAACTCGTTCATCGTGTGCGTATCTTTTTCAATTAAATCCCACTTGTTGACTATAAGCACAGACGCTTTGCCCTCCTCGTGGGCGTATCCCGCTATACGCACGTCCTGTTCGGATAGTTCCTCAGAAGCGTCGATAACGGTGATTACAACGTCCGCACGCCTTATTGCCGCAAGCGACCTTATTACGCTGTAACGTTCAACGCTTTCATCGTCTATGGCACGCTTGCGCCTTATTCCCGCGGTATCAACTAGAAGATATTTTTTGCCGTTACGCTCAAAGGGCGTATCCACAGCGTCGCGTGTGGTGCCGGGAATATTGCTTACGATAGTGCGCTCATAGCCGAGCAGCGCATTAACAAGGCTCGATTTACCTGCGTTGGGTTTGCCAACTACTGCTATACTTATCTGTTCATCGTCTTCGTCCTTTGAATGCTTATCAAAATATGATACGACAACGTCAAGCAGATCGCCTAAACCAAGCGCCTGTTCCGCGCTTATCCCGATAGGGTCGCCTATGCCGAGCTCATAAAAATCATAAACCACATTGGCATATTTGGGGTGATCAACCTTATTTACGCCGAGTACCACCGGTTTTTTTGATCTGCGAAGCATATCCGCAACGTCAATATCAGCCGCCGTTATACCCTCTCTGCCGTCGACAAGGAAAACTATAACATCGGCAGTGTCTATTGCAAGCTGCGCCTGACGCCGCATTTGCGTGCTGATAATATCGTCGTTCACAGGCTCTATGCCGCCGGTGTCGATTAGGGTAAACGTGTAATCGAGCCACTGCGCGTCTCCATAGATTCTGTCTCGCGTAACGCCGGGCGTGTCCTCTACTATGGCGATACGCTTGCCTATTATCTTATTGAAAAAGGTGGACTTCCCCACATTTGGGCGTCCGACCACCGCTACCAACGGCTTTGCCATAATTATTTCCTCACATTCTCTATATATTCAAATAGTCCGTTTACAAATTGTTCGCCATCGCTTGCGCAAAGCGGCAACACTTTTTTGTGCATGGCGGCTTCAAGAGACGCTGTGTCTGAACCGTCTAAAAACACATCGTCACGCTCGCGAAGCATGTCGTCGGGGATTATTAGCGCCTCGCCTTTTAAAACGCCTGAGAGCTGCGCTTTTATGTCGCAGGCGCACACGAGACCGCTCACGGTTACCGCATGACCAAAATAATCATTTTTTACCTTGTGGAGGTTTATGGTAATGCCATAAGGCTGTAGCTTGGTAAAAAGCCTGCTAAGAAATTCATACGCCGAAACGCCGCATGCGCCGTCGAAAACATGCGGATCATCAGTAGGCTGCCTGTCGTCAAGCGCATAGTTGAATTCGTCTTCAAATTTGCGCAGTAGACCTACGCCGTTTTCAAGCTGCGGGAAATCCTCATAAGTCTCGTATGGGGGCAGCTCGCGGCCGGCTGAGATATACATTTCGTCCGATACATAAGCAAACGGCTCGTCTATCTCTTTTTTTGCTTTTTGAGCCATACGCTCTACCGTATCTATGGCGTCGCACATTTCCTGCTGTGTAAGGCAGCGTATGGGTGCAAGCCCCTCGCGGTATCTTGTGAGACCAACGGGTACGACTGCAACGCTTTGCGCCGCGGGATAAAGCGAATATAGGTCGTTTAACGTTTTCTCCAGCGCACTGCCGTTATTATATTCAGGAACGAGAACTATCTGCGCGTTAAACCTGATTTTCTTGGCTTTTAACGCTTGCAAACGCGCCATTATGTCAACTGCTGTTTTATTGTTCATCATGCGCTTGCGAAGCTCGCCGTCGGTGCTATGCACAGAAATGTAGAGTGGACTGGCCTTGCGCTCAAGCAGCCTTGCAAACTCTTTTTCATCGAGATTAGTTAGGGTAACATAGTTCCCCATTATTAGCGATAGCCGCCAGTCGTCATCCTTAACGTGAAGCGTAGGGCGCACGCCCTTTGGCATCTGGTCAATAAAGCAAAAAACGCAATGGTTATGGCATGATCTTATAGGGCTCATAAGCCCTGATTCAAAGCCGAGTCCCAAAGTATCGTAGGTGTCCTTATCTATTTCAGCTTTTACGCTTTCGCCGCGCTCGTTTTCAAAAAGAACGGATAGTCTCTCACATGCGGTAAACTGCTCATAATCGATTATGTCGATTACTTCCTTGCCATTTATCGCCACAAGGCTCCATTCCGGCTTAACGCCGAGTTCTTCCGCAATCGAGTTGGCGTCCACCGTTTTGATTAAATGCTTCATAACATACCACTCCTATTTTATTTATTATACCATAGGCGTGAAATAAAAAAAAGAGCCGGGCGAGCCGACTCTTGATCGTGATTATTTGCAGTATTCTTTTAGCGCGTCCCGGAAGAATTCTGCCGCGCCTTCGCAGATGTCGTCATAATACTTTTTGAATCTCTCATCTGCAACATACATTTCTCCCATGGCTATATGTGCGGCCTTTGAATAGGTTCCGTCCTTCCAAATACCTGTAAGCCATTTTTTATGCAGCTCGCACGCGCGCATGGCCGCTTCGCCCTTCGGATCGTCTTCGAGAACGGCTTGCTTTAGTGCGGCCTTAATCTCATTTTCCAGCGCGTCTTGTGCATGCCATGTGTTCTTATCCATTTTATTCAGCTTTGCATTCGATGCGTCGATAGCGTCATTGCCGTATTTTGCACGAATCTCTGACCCGTATTTTTCTTCGTTTTTTGCTATAGCTTCGCGCTTAAAGCCTTCAAATTTTTCTTTGTCATTCATTGTATATTCCCCTTTCATTGCTTTTAATGTTTGTTCAACATTACTTAGTAGTTTGTCAAGCCGAGCTCGTTGCGCCGTTAGCGATTTCAAATGGTCTTCCATGGCTTTTCGCTTGTCAAATTTAGGCGAATAGAGAAGCTCCTTTATTTCGCTCAGCTCCATGCCTAATTCGCGATAGAATAGAATCTGCTGCAGCAAATCCACTTCATTTCTGCCATACATGCGGTATCCGTTATCCTTGATGTCCCTAGGCTTTAATAGCCCTATTTCATCATAATAATGCAGAGTACGCTTTGTTACGTTCGAGAGCTTGGCAAGCTCATTTACCGTGTAATCCATCTTCTCACCTCCGACAATACGAAGTATAAACTATGACGTTACGTCAATGTCAATACTTTTTTTAAATACTTTTTTATGTAAAAAAGTAGTGACAAAATTATTTTTGTATGCTATAATCCTTAATCGTGGCACGCCAATGTAGCTCAGTCGGTAGAGCAGCGCATTCGTAATGCGCAGGTCTAGGGTTCGAATCCCTACATTGGCTCCAGCCGGGGCGTAGCGCAGTTTGGTAGCGCGTTTGGTTCGGGACCAAAAGGCCGCTGGTTCAAATCCAGTCGCCCCGACCAAAAAAAGAACGCTGATTTTGATAGAAAGTCGGCGTTCTTTTTCTTTGCCGAAAAAGCCCATAGAATAGGCACTCTTCAGTACATCATTTTCGTTTCTTAAATCCGGCCCGTTAAGATACGGCTTGTATAATCGTTTATATACAGTAAGCCACATTAGGGTGGTATTTATTCGATCTTGCAAGTCTCGTGTCCTCATGCCGTCATACTTGCATTCACGATACTGCCGATAAGTTGGTTTGGCTTGCTTTTCCAGATATGTATCGTCATCACATTTCTGCTGCTTATGTCTTCTTTGAGTAAATTCACTTGATTAGTATACGGCGAAAGCACGGCATAATTACTTGGGTGTTTTTCATTGATATAGTCCGCTATAGCCTTAATGTGTTGCGGAATAAGCATGCAGAGTAGGTTTCACTATATAATAAAGCTATCATTCTCTATTTGGAAGCGTGGGCGTCCTGGTTTAAGATAGTATTCCAGTACAAAAAAGCTCCGAGTCCCATGTTTAACGGTGAGACTCGGAGGTGGAGTGGCGTTTTTACAGCACCTTTTGCTCTTATTCTTCGGGCGGCGCTTCTGTTTCGGGCTTTTCGGGTTCGGCCTTTACTGTGAGCTTTTCGCGTATCTTTGCTTCCAGTTCATTGCACAATTCTGTATTATCCTCAAGGAAAGCTCTCGCGTTTTCGCGTCCCTGAGCCATACGCAGGTCGCCATAAGCATACCATGAACCTGATTTTTGGATAATACCGTTTGCTGCCGCCAAGTCGAGCACTGAACCGGCATGGGAAACGCCTTTGCCGTATACTATATCGAACTCGGCTATTTTGAATGGCGGCGCGATTTTATTCTTTGCTACCTTGATTCTGGTGCGGTTGCCAACTATTTCAGAGCCGTTCTTTACGGAATCAATTCTGCGCACATCTAGGCGTATTGTGGCGTAATATTTAAGCGCCTTGCCGCCGGTGGTGGTTTCCGGATTGCCGAACATAACCCCCACCTTTTCGCGTAATTGGTTGATAAATACGACGATGGTGTTTGTTTTGCTGACAATACCCGTAAGCTTTCTTAGCGCCTGACTCATGAGGCGTGCTTGCAGACCCATGTGGGAATCGCCCATGTCGCCTTCGATCTCAGCCTTGGGAACGAGCGCGGCGACTGAGTCGACAACAACTATATCTATAGCGCCGCTTCTTACCAAAGCTTCCGCAATACCGAGCGCCTGCTCGCCGTCGTCAGGCTGGGATACATATAAATCTCCTACGTTTACACCAAGGTTTCCGGCGTATATAGGATCCATAGCATGCTCGGCGTCTATAAACGCGGCGGTTCCGCCGAGCTTTTGCGCTTCAGCTATCATGTGCAAGGCTATGGTGGTTTTACCTGAAGACTCAGGTCCGTATATTTCGATAACTCTGCCACGCGGGATACCGCCGACGCCTAAAGCAATATCAAGCTCCAAGCATCCGGTGGGTATTACGGATACCGGCACCTTTGCTGCATCGCCAAGCTTCATAACCGAGCCCTTACCGAATTGTTTTTCGATCTGAGCCATTGCCATCTCTAATGCTTTTTGTTTTTCCATGGTAGGCCTTCCTTTTCTTTTTATTTATCAAATAAGAGCTCTCGCCTTATCAAATCAAGCGCGTTTAAGGTTGCAGCCCATCTTATACGCTCACGGGCGCCGGTTAAATGCAATTCCTTCACCATTGTGCGCTTTTGGGTCGATAGGCCGATATATACAAGACCGACGGGTTTTTCTGCGCTTCCCCCGCCAGGCCCCGCAATGCCGGTTATGGATACGGCAATATCTGCGTTTGACGTCGAGCGTGCGCCATCTGCCATTTCTCTTGCTACTTGCTCGCTTACGGCGCCGTATTCATTAAGAGTCGAGGGGTTCACATTAAGTCTTTTTATCTTTGATTCATTTGAATAGGTAACAACACCGTCGATAAAGCATTCGCTGCAACCGGGTATTGAGCCTATTGTGGAAGCGAGCATTCCCGCTGTGCAGCTTTCGGCTGTACAAAGAGTTTTTTTCTGTTCCTTTAGCAGTTTAAGGCAAACCTGCTGCAAGGTTTCATCATCGGTAGAATAAACGCAGTCGCCTAAGCGCGAGCATATCTGAGCAATGACAGGCGCGCATATACTTTCCCCCTCCTCATCGTCACGGCAGTTTGCTGTGATTCTGAATGTAACCTCACTGGGCTTAGCGTATGGAGCTATTGTGGGGTTGCTTTGTGAATCTATGAGATCCTTTAAAATATGCTCGGCAGCGGACTCGCCAACGCCGAATATGTGCAGCGTTTTCGAGTAGAAGTATGCATCCGAAAGCTTTTTCAGGTATGCCATGACTTGCGAATCGAACATAGGTATCATTTCGTTCGGTGGCCCCGGCATTACAATAGCGGTCTTGCCGTCTTTAATGAATATCGCGCCCGGCGCGGTTCCATTAGGATTTTTAAGCACTATGCCATCTTCCTTTTGAGGCAGCATAACCTGCTTGATGTTATTTGGCGTCATATCGTGACCGTATTTTTTGAATCGGTCTTTCAGGACGATAAGCTCGTCCTCGTCAAGCGCAAGCGTGACGCCCATTGCGTCCGCGACGGTTTCTTTGGTTAGGTCGTCCTCCGTTGGTCCGAGTCCGCCTGAGAAAATCAAAATATCAGAGCGCGTGAGCGCCTGCTTGACAGCCGCAAACAAGCGTTCGTGATTGTCCCCGACGGTGGTTCTGTGAAAGCAGCTTATTCCTGCTCTAGCAAGCCCCTGCGAGATATAGTTTGCATTCGTATCCAATGTGTTACCGAGCAACAGTTCGGTTCCGACCGAAAAAATTTCAGCTATCATATAATTACCTTCATCAATTCATATCTATAGTTTTGATATTTTTGACTATATAGTCAACAGCGGACCATATCGTAAACACGAGCGCGACAAGCATTACGATTTTGTCAAACGGCACCCCGATATAGCAAAAACCGGGATTACCGAGCAAAATCAAAACTATTGCAACACACTGCGTTATAGTTTTTAGCTTTCCCAGGCTGTTTGCGGCGATAACGTTGCCTTGGCCAACGCAAACGAGTCTAAAAGCGCTTATAACAAATTCTCGGCCAATTATTATCACTGCGGTTATGGGCGAAATCAATGAATAACCGGTTAGCATTATAACTGCGCTGCCAGTAAGTAGTTTATCAGCCATGGGATCCATAAGCTTGCCGAAATTGGTTACCAAACCGTGCTTGCGCGCGTACCGGCCGTCAAATATATCGGTAAGATATGCAAGGATAAATACAAGCGCGGCTATATGATAGCTGTATGTATACGGAATATAAAAGCACGCAATAAAAACCGGCACTAATATCATTCTTATAAGTGTTAGTCTGTTGGGTATATTCATATTATTTCACCCCATAAATCATATTCGTTGGCATCTGTAATAATAGCGTTTATATAGTCGCCCGGACGAACTGCGCGGCCGTTTAGCGCTAACGATACACACCCGTCCACATCAGGCGCTTCGCTTCTGCTGCGGCCTATAGCCATTCCATTTTCCACTCCGTCTATAAGCGCTTCGCATTTGGTGTTAATGCGCTGCATATTGAGTTCAAATGAAATTTGCTGTTGCGTTTCCATGATTAAGTCAAGCCGTTTTTGTTTAAGCTCTTCTTCAACTTGATAAGGCATGTCATACGCCAAGGTTGATTCTTCCTTTGAAAAAGCAAATGCTCCTAGTCTATCAAAGGGATTGGCCTTTATAAAGCTAAGCAAATCGTGAAACTGACGGTCTGATTCGCCTGGGAAACCCGTCATAACAGTTGTTCTTAGAATAAAATCACGACTGGCGTTTCTGATATATTTTACTATTTGCTCAATATGCTCCCTTGTGCCGTGCCTGTTCATCGCACGCAGTATCTCAGAATCGATATGCTGTATTGGCATATCGATATAGTTTACAAGCTTATCCTCGCCTAAAATCGTGTCGACAAGTTCTTCCGTAACGGTATTAGGATATGAATACAGCGTCCTTATCCATCTAAGTCCGTCTATTTTCACAAGCTGCTTTAAAAGCTTACTGAGCGAGGGCGCTCCGTAAATATCTAAACCGTACGCGGAGGTATCCTGTGCGATGAGCGTAAGCTCGGTTACGCCGCTGTCCGCCAGCGCCTTGGCTTGGGCAATAAGCGACTCCATCGGAACGCTCTTGCGGCTCCCGCGAATAAGCGGTATGGCGCAATATGTGCATTTATTATCACAGCCTTCCGCAATTTTTAGATACGCGCTGTAAAATGGCGTTGTTAGAACGCGTGCGCCAGTAAGCTGTGGCATAGCGCAGTTTGGGTAAGCCCAAGCAAAAATGCGCCGCGCTAGCTCCTCATGCTTGCCAACGCCCCAGAATATATCAACCTCGGGCAATTCCTTTGGAAGCTCGCTATAATATCGCTCAGACAGGCACCCCATAACGACCAGCAATTTGCAGCGGCCATAAGCTTTGTTTTTATATTGAGCCATCTCAAGTATAGCGTCTACAGACTCCTGCTTGGCGGGAGTTATAAATCCGCAGGTGTTTACAATAATTATATCTGCTGTTTGTGAATGCGCAGTTAGCTCGAAACCCATATCAACAAGGTAGCCGAGCATGGTTTCTGAATCTACGCTGTTTTTTGAGCAGCCAAGTGAAATCATTCCAACCCTAATCATCGTTTTCCTCCGGCGCATTACCGCCATCCTGCATTACGCCAAACATGCGGTCGTATGCGGCTTTATCTATTAAGAGTTTTCTTGGCTTGCTTCCATCAAAGCCACTCACTATCTTTTTCTGCTCCATTATATCTATAAGTCTTGCGGCGCGGGCATAGCCCACTCTAAGCCTGCGCTGTATCATAGAAATGGAAGCTTGTCCGCTTTCAAGCACTATACGCACTGCCTCCGCAAGCAGGTCGTCTTCCTGCTTACCATTGCCTTGCTGCGTGGCAGTATCGCCGCCAAGGTCGATGTCGTCTATATCAACAGCGCTGCTAGACGCATTTGAGATGCTGTTTTGAGCGAAGAAGTCCATTACGCGCTCCACTTCCTCATCGGTGATATATGCGCATTGAACGCGAAGCGGTTTATCGGCTCCGTTTGCATGAAATAGCATATCACCCTTGCCGAGCAGCTTTTCAGCGCCGCTAGTATCCATTATTACTCGCGAATCTGTGGCGGAGCTAACGGCAAGCGCAATTCTTGAAGGAATATTTGCCTTTATCAAGCCTGTTATAACGTCCACTGACGGTCTTTGCGTGGCAACGATTAGGTGTATGCCAGAAGCGCGGCCAAGCTGAGCGATTCGGCATATTGACTCTTCAACTTCCTTTGCGGCAACCATCATCAAGTCAGCGAGCTCGTCAATGATTATTACTATCTTAGGCAGCTTCTCAGCAGGGTCTTCAACGAGCATATTATATCTTGACATATCGCGCGCGTTAAGCTTTGCCATCTTTTGATAGCGCTGCTCCATTTCTGATACCGCCCATTTGAGCGCGCCCGCCGCACGTTTTGGATTTGTTACCACGGGTAAAAGCAAGTGCGGCAACGGCGCATAGACCTGCATTTCAACAACTTTGGGGTCTATGAGTATCATGCGCACATCGGTCGGCGAGGATCTATAGGCTATGCTGCAAATAATATCGTTTATGCAAACGCTCTTGCCGGATCCTGTTGCGCCCGCTACAAGCAAGTGCGGCATTTTATCCAGATCGGCAAACGTTACCTTGCCGGCAATATCTTTGCCCAACGCAAATGTGAGCGAAGATTTTGCATTTTGAAACTCTTTGGCCTCGATTATGTCCCTAAGACATACCGATGCGGTGTTTTTATTTGGTATTTCAACGCCTATAGCGGCCTTGCCGGGTATAGGCGCTTCTATTCTAACGCGTGGCGCAGCCAAAGCAAGCGCTATATCGTTTGAAAGCGATGTGATCCTGCTTACCCTTATACCCTGCGCGGGCTGCAGCTCGAATCTGGTTATAACGGGGCCAACGCTTATGTTTATTATTTTGCATGCTATATTAAAGCTTGCAAGCGCGTCTATAAGCAGCTTGGCTTTTTCGTTTGGCGATTCAGCCACCTCGCCTAGCTTAGCGCTGTTTAAAAGCGTTATAGGCGGCTTTTGGTATTCCAGTATTGCGGCGGCTTCCGGCTGCACCGGTGCAACTGGGATAGACGCCTCCTCTTTTTTAGGCTGCTTTTGCGGCTTTGCTTGAGGCGCCGCCTCCGCTTCAATTTCGGGCATTGCGTTTACAAAACGGGTTCCCGAATATGCCTCGGTTTCATAGCCTTGTATGAAATCATCGTTTACAAATTCGGATTCGGCATTAGAGGCGCCATATTCATTGTATGGAGAAATAAAATCGTCTATATCGCGGACGGGATTTTTCTTTATTGTGCCAGAAATAGGCATAAGCTCCAATTCTTTTGAAGCATTCTTAACCAAAGTGTTATCCTTATCAAGCTGCGTTTTACGCTTGGCTGTTGGTTTGGGCTCCTTTGTTTGCTTTACTTCGATAAAATCGCTGTTTTCATCAAAAGCCAGGGCTTTCTTTTTGCTTTTGGACTTAGCAGGCACCGTGCTTGCGCCCGAAAGGTTTTCTGTATATAATTGCTGCTTGCTTTCTTCACGCTTTTGAGCCGCCTCTGTGAAGGTTTGGCGAATATTGCTGCTTATTTGCTCACCTGCTTTTTTGAGGGATATTTTCGTGATTATAAGAATAATCACAACGATTATCGCAATAAACAGAATATAAGAGCCGGTTTTTCCAATGTACATCAGTGCAGGATATGCTAAGAAAGAGCCGACAATGCCGCCGCCCAATCTATAGATTGTGCCGAACTGATAGCCATCGCTGAAATACTCTATTGCGGTGTTTGACTGAATGTCCGCTCTGGTTGCAATATGAAAGAGCGACAATATTGCAAAAATGAGTGCAAACATCATAACAAATGTGGAAGCCTTGAAGCCATCGCTTGAGCGAATGATAGACATGACGCCAAGCGCAATGACGGCCACAGGCACAGCGTAGCCGCATAATCCGAATAACCCGAAAAACACCGAACCTATGGCCTGCCCTATTACGCCGACGGCATCGGAATATAGGCTTGCTCCTAAAAACAAGCCTATGGCGATAAAACATATACCAATAATTTCACGCTTGCCTTGCTCGCGTGCAATAAGCTCTTCCTGAACTTTTCTTTTTGTTTGTTTACGGGCAGCCATAATTCACCTCATACATGTTTATTATACATCATATTGTTGAACCTGAAAAGGGGACGGTCAAAATAGCGACAGTCCCTTGTGAATTATATATTATTATTTTTATTGCATATCTGGAAAGCTTAACTGCCTGAGCGCTTCATATACCACTATAGCAACTGAATTTGAAAGGTTTAGCGAACGCCTGTCGTTGAGCATGGGTATCCTTATCGCGTCTTGGCTGCGTCTTTCAAGAATAGCCGGGCCTAGGCCGGCCGTTTCTCTGCCAAAAACAAGAAAGTCTCCGTCTGAATAGGTATCGCTTGAATATATCTTGGTTGCATGCGTTGAAGCAAGGTGAAAACGGCTTGTGGGATACTTGACTTCCACTTCTTCAAATGAATCATAATAGTGAATGTCCAAATACTGCCAGTAATCAAGTCCGGCACGCTTTAAGTGCTTATCGTCAACCTCAAATCCAAGCGGACGAACGAGATGCAGCGCGCAGCCTGTAACCGCACAGGTTCTTGAGATATTTCCGGTATTCTCCGGTATTTCAGGATTTACCAATACTATGTTTAGCATTTTTCATCACCCGTCTCGCGTATCCGCAAAAAATGCGTTTGCGCCTATTGTAGCGTAATATTCAATGAATGCTATTGAGTTCCATGTAGTCCCGGAGCTTGCGGATTTAAAGAATGTAACGTTTGCCGGGAGCAACAATTCACCATTGACAAATACTGCCACAACTGCATCCATAGAGGTTTGCGACGGCACGGTTGAGCGCAGCTTTGCTTCATCCTTTGCTGGGGAATACTGATTTTTTTGGAAAACTACGCCATTAACGGTCGACGGGAAACGCCCGCTCATAACTCTGTTATATATGGCGTTGGCCACGGCCTTCTGCGCTTCGAGGCTTGTCCCGTTAGCTTCCCTATGTACAAGCTGCGCCAATAGATAAACCTCTTCTTCTGTAAATCCATTGCCTGATGGAACGCCGGCCGGCGAGGACGGCGTTGCTGTTGCGGCAGGCTCGGGAGTTGCCGTTGGCTTTGGCGTTGCTGTTGGTTTGGGGGTGGGAGACGGAGTCGGCGTGGGCGCGGCTCCGAATTCAATGAACTCAGAGAGCATATATCCACGCTCGCCGTCTATCTTAATGCGGTACCACTCCCCGCTCTGCCCCGTTACTATAAGCTCCTCGTATTGCTCGTATTCACCGATTATTTCATAAGAAGTATCAGGGCCTTTTCTTAAATTAGCGCTTTTGGCGTATACATAGCCCGCTTTATCATCTATAGCCTCAACGCTTATCGTTGGCGAAGGCGACGGAGTGGGCTTTTGTGTAGGACTTGGTTTTGGCGTCGCGGCTGGCGTAACGCTTATGGTGGGCTCAGGCGTAAGCTCTGTCACGGTTGCAAGCGCATTTGCGGGAGTAATATCCGTTGGCGTAATATCGTCGTCTATGTTTTCAACTACGATGGGAGCGGGTTCATCAACCGCGTATGCCGGCAATGGAGTGGCCTGCGTATTGGCCATAGCGGTTATGCTGCTTGAATCGTTAAGCGTTTCCGCATAGCTTATTGATATTACGTCGCTAAAACCAACGGTCGCCGCCTTCATACAGCCGCTGAAAAAGACGGTTGCAAGCGCAAACGCAAGGAACAGCGCAATATTCGATTTTTGCTTGCCTCCGCCTTTCAAAGGTTTACCTCACAAAACGTATTTTGATAGATCTTCGCCGTTGAAATCTTTAAGATGTTCGTTCACATAAGCCGAGTCCACATTCACCTTTATTAATGGGTGGTCTCCCCCGGCATTGAATGAAATATCGTCGAGCAAATCCTCAAGTATGGTATGCAAACGCCTTGCGCCAATGTTCTCTGAGGTTTCGTTGGCGATTTGAGCATATTTGGCGATGGCGTCAAGTGCGTCGTCAGTAAAGCTCAATACGATATTATCCGTTTCAAGCAAAGCGGAATACTGTTCGGTAATTGAGTGCTCGGGCTGAGTGAGTATCTGTTTTAAGTCCTCACGCGTCAGCGCGCCGAGCTCAACGCGAATGGGGAATCTTCCCTGAAGCTCCGGTATCAGGTCGGTAGGCTTTGAAACGTGAAAAGCGCCGGCGGCTATAAAGAGGATAAAATCCGTCTTTACGGGGCCGTATTTCGTATTAACGGTGCAGCCTTCAACTATAGGCAGAATATCGCGCTGCACACCCTCGCGCGACACATCTGGCCCTGAACCGCCATGCCCGCCGCCTGCGATTTTATCTATCTCGTCTATGAATATGATGCCATCCTGCTCGGCACGTTCAACGGCTTCGGCTGTGATTTCGTCTATATCCACAAGCTTTTCCGATTCTTCCTGAACAAGTATTCTTCTTGCGTCTTTAACGCATACCTTGCGTCTTTTCTTGTTTTTAGGCAGTAATCCACCCATCATTTCATTTAGGTTTATATCTATACCGAGCGCTATCATTGTGTCGTTGCCGCCGGTGCTCTGTTCGACTTCTATTTCTATCATTTCATTTTCAAGCTTGCCACAACGAAGGTCTGATAGTATTTCCTCACGTCTAGTCATGCTTTCTTTGCGCTCGGTTTCATTCATTTCAGGCTCGGCTTCCTGCGTGCTTCCGCTGCTTAATAGGAGCTGCAACGGGTTTACGGGCGCTTTTTTTGCACCGGCTTTTTTAGGCATGAGTAAATCGACCAAACGCTGCTCCGCCCCCGCTTCGGCAACCATTTTCACCGAGGCATATTTTTTTTCTTTGCATATACGAATGGAAGCTTCAACCAGATCCCTTATCATAGAATCAACGTCGCGGCCGACATAGCCAACTTCCGTGAACTTTGTGGCTTCAACCTTAACGAGCGGCGCGTCGACAAGCTTTGCAAGGCGCCTGGCTATTTCCGTCTTTCCAACGCCCGTGGGCCCTATCATAATAATGTTTTTGGGCGTTATTTCATCGCGAAGCTCTTTTGAAAGCTTGCTTCGCCTATATCTGTTTCTAAGCGCTATTGCTACGGCACGCTTCGCGCTTGCTTGGCCGATTATGTACTTATCGAGGGATTCAACTATTTCATGCGGAGTCAGCATTATATTTCCTCCATTGTGATGTTGCCGTTTGTGTAAACGCAAATTTGCGATGCTATCTCAATAGCTTTCGTGGCGATTTGAGAAGCGTCAAGAACGGTATTTTCGATAAGCGCACGCGCTGCCGCAAGCGCATACATGCCGCCTGAGCCTATAGCGGCTATGCCGTCGTCAGGGTCGATAACCTCACCGGTGCCGGATATTATAAGCAGCTCCTCGGAGTTTGCGGCTATCAATAAAGCTTCGAGCTTACGCATGGCTTTGTCGTTGCGCCAATCCTGCGCGAGCGATACCGCAGCGCGCTTTAGGCTGCCGCTATATTGCTCAAGCCTCGCCTCGAACCTTTCGCATAATGAAAAAGCGTCGGCAACCGAGCCTGCAAAGCCGACCACTACTTTATCATGATATAGCCTGCGCACCTTTTTTGCGGTGCTTTTCATTATTGTTTTTTCTCCTAGCGTTACCTGACCGTCACCCGCTACAGCGCACTTGCCGTCTTTTTTAACGGCAACAATGGTAGTCCCCATCAGTGGCATTATTGTTATTACCTTTCAGTTACTGTGGTAACATAATAGCACAACACGATTTACATGAAAATAACCGGGCTGTGTTTTTCACATTATGTTCTTAAAATAGGCAACATTAAACACAATATCTGCTCATTTACAGCAGAAGCCTGTCCTTTAGCGAGTCGATGATGCTAAGCGATCGATTGACTATCTGCTCATATCTTAACTGCTTATTTTTAACCATATCATCGAGCGGTTCGATTATGCCAAACGAGATATTCATAGGCTGAAAATCCTTGCCTGCATATTCGGATACATAGTGTGCAAGCGCGCCTAGCGCGGTCTTTTTTGTGAAATCGACCCGCGGTTGACCATTTAATTCGAGCGCCAACTCAATGCCCGCCACAAATCCGCTTGCGGCGCTCTCGATATAGCCTTCAACTCCGGTAAGCTGACCGGCAAAATATGTGTTTGGGCGAGCCTTTGCCATGTAGCAGTAGTCAAGCTTTCTGGGCGAGTTGATAAAGGTATTTCTATGCATTACGCCATAACGAATAAAATTGGCATTTTCAAGTCCCGGAATCATTGAGAATACTCGTTTTTGCTCGGAAAACTTTAGGTTGGTTTGAAAACCCACTATATTGTATAAAGTACCGGCGGCGTCATCTTGTCTTAGCTGTACCACAGCAAACGGGCGCTGCCCTGTGCGCGGATCGTTTAGCCCAACAGGACGCAATGGACCAAAGGCGAGCGTCATGTCGCCGCGCTTCGCCATTATTTCAACGGGCATGCAGCCTTCAAATACGCGCGGCGTTTCAAATTCGTGCAATTCAGCGCATTGAGCCGTTGTTATGGCTCTTATGAATTCAAAATACTGCTCTCTGTTCATGGCGCAGTTAATGTAATCGTCGTTTCCGTGACCGTAGCGGGTGGCTCTATAAGCCTTGGTCATATCTATTGAATCGGCGGTTATTATTGGAGCCGCGGCGTCATAAAAATGCAAGCCTTCGCCAAAGAGCTTTTCAATGTCCTCCATGAGCGCTCCGGAGCTTAGCGGGCCGGTTGCAATTATTGCGGGCGTATCCGGCAGAGACTCAACCTCAGCGGATATGATTTCAATGTTCTTATTCTCACGAAGCCTTTTTGTCACCTCTTGAGCGAAGCTTTCCCTGTCAACGGCGAGCGCGCCTCCGGCGTCCACGCGCGTAGCTTCGGCGCATGACATTATAAGTGAATCCAAACGGCGCATTTCTTCTTTGAGCAAACCCGCGCCGTTTTGAAGCCTGTCTGAGCGCAAGGAATTTGAGCATACGAGCTCGCAAAAATCGTCGCTCTTATGCGCCGGTGATTTCTTCGCTGGCTTCATGTCTATAAGCTTTACGAATAAGCCGCGTTTCGCCAATTGAAACGCGGCCTCTGAGCCTGCAAGCCCTGCGCCAACGATTGTTACGGGCTCTTTATTTGGCATCATCTTCCCCCTGTTCGCTGCCTTTTTTTTGCGGCCTTACTACAAATGCGCACTCCTTGTTTGTGCATATAGTGTATCCGCCGTGCTGACCAATTTTGAAAACCATCATAGAACCGCACTTAGGGCATTTATCCTTTGCGGGTCTATCCCAGGACACAAAATCGCATTGGGGATAGTTTTCACAGCCGTAAAAAGGCTTTCCGCGTTTTGATTTGCGCTTTATGAGCTCTGCGCCGCATTTGGGACATTTAACGCCGAGCTTTTCAACAATAGTTTTCGTGTTTCTGCACTCCGGAAAATTCGGGCATGCGAGGAATCTTCCAAACCGGCTCATTTTATAAACCATCATTGCGCCGCATTTTTCGCATTGCACGTCCGATACTTCGTCGGGCACTTTAACTCTTTCTATATTTTCTGAAGCTTTTTCGACCGTCTTTTCAAAAGGAGTATAGAACTCGCTTATAACGTTCGTCCACTTCTCGTCGCCTTCCTTAATTAAATCAAGCTGGCTTTCCATTTCGGCGGTGAACTTAACGTCAACTATTCTTTCAAAATTCTCCTTCATCATTTGCGTTACTATAAAGCCAAGCTCTGTGGGAACGAGCTGCTTTTTCTCACGCCTCACATAGCCCCTGTCAAGTATGGTGCTTATCGTGGGCGAATATGTGCTCGGCCGGCCGATACCTTTTTCCTCGAGCGTTTTTACGAGCGTAGCCTCGGTGTAACGCATGGGCGGCTGAGTAAAATGCTGCTCTTTATCGTATTTAATGGGCTTAAGCACATCGCCTACGGCAAGCTTTGGAAGCGAAATGTCTTTTTCCTCAACATCGTCCCGCCCTTCGGTATAAACGGCCGTATAGCCGTCGAACAAAGTACGCACGCCGTTCACCTTAAATGTGCAGCCGTTGGCGTTAAGAATAACGGCGCTGTTTTCATATTGCGCTTCGGTCATCTGGCTTGCGATGAAGCGCTCGTAAATGAGCTTATAAAGCTTATATTGATTGTTATTAAGCGACGCTTTTACCGATTGCGGAGTAAGCGACGGGTCGGTCGGACGTATAGCCTCGTGCGCATCTTGAGCGCCTTTTCTGCCCTGATATAAATTTGGTTTTTCCGGAACGTATTTTTCACCGTATTGACCCGCAATAACTTCTCTGGCTTTATCCTGCGCTTCGCTGGATATTCTTACGGAGTCGGTACGCATGTATGAAATCAAACCAGTAGAGCCTTTCCCCTGGAGGTCGATGCCTTCATAGAGCTGCTGAGCTACGAGCATTGTGAGCTTTGAAGTGAAGCTAAGCTTTCTTGAAGCCTCCTGCTGCATACTGCTGGTTGTAAACGGCGCTGGAGCATGCTTGCTCTTTTGCGTTACCTTAACGTCGGTTACGGTATGGTCGTATCCGGTGCAGCGCGTTATAGCGTCAGTCGCGTCGCTCTCATTATGGAGCTCGGCCTTTTTGCCGTTATAACCATAAAATTTTGCATCTATAGGCTTCTTTTGCGCTAAAGATGATAACTGCGCTGTAACCGTCCAGTATTCTTCAGGCACGAAGTCCATTATTTCCTGCTCGCGATCGCAAAGAATCCTTGTTGCCACGGATTGAACGCGTCCCGCTGACAGCCCTTTACGCACCTTTGCCCAAAGTATAGGGCTTATCTTATAGCCAACGAGTCTATCGAGTATACGGCGCGCCTGCTGTGCGTCAACAAGATCCATGTCTATGCAGCGAGCTGCTTTGACCGAGTTTTTAACCGTTGATGCGGTTATCTCATTAAAAACTATGCGGCATTTTGACTTTTCATCAAGCTTTAATATCTTTGCAAGATGCCATGAAATAGCTTCGCCCTCCATATCAGGGTCGGTTGCGAGGTACACTTTCTTAGCCGTTTTGGCTTCTTTTCTGATTTTATCAAGCACATCGCCGCGGCCGCGCAGCGTAATATACTTTGGCTCGAAGTCGTGCTCAACATCAACGCCAAGCTGACTTTTGGGCAGATCCCTTACATGACCGTTAGACGCCACCACTTTATAGTTCTTTCCAAGAAATTTGCCAATCGTCTTTGCCTTTGCGGGCGACTCAACGATAACCAGCATTTCCGACATTTCATATCCTCCAATAATTTACCATATAACGTTTATCGCCGTTTAGACGTAGTACACACGTCCGGACGACTGCTTAATTATTCCTGATAATTCCATGTCTGTCAAGGTGGAATTAAGTTCCTGCGCAGACACTTCGCATAAAATGCATAATTCGTCAAAGGATTTCTCGCCATTTATCAATAAAGAGTAAACCTTTGCCTGCTCAGGGGGAAGCACTAATGGAAGCACTTTTTCAACGCTGCGTTGAGCGCTTGAAAGGCCGTATTCAAAAAGAACATCGTCGGCTGAAAGCACCATTGCGCCATTGCCATCTCTTATCAATGCGTTGCTTCCGGCGCATTTTGTATCATATATGCGTCCTGGCATAACGAAAACATCTTTACCTTGGTCTAAAGCAAAGTCAACTGTTATGAATGTGCCGCTTTTTTGTTTGGCTTCCGCTACTATAACGCCTTTGGCCATACCGCTTATAATGCGGTTGCGCTGTACAAAATTATGTCTCTCCGGCTCGCTTCCGGGCATAAATTCTGAAACGACCGCGCAGCCTTGCTCGATTATCTTATCATATATCCTTCTGTTCGACGCCGGATATACAACGTCTACGCCGCTTCCGAGCACGGCTATGGTTGGGTAATCATTATTGGCCGCGCTCATAGCGCCTAACGACGCTTGACCGTCAAGCCCGTATGCCATGCCGGATACTATCGTAACGCCTTGTTCGGCTAAATCCCTTGCCATGGCGTATGTAGCGCGCATAGCGTAATCGGACGGGGTTCGCGAGCCGATAAGCGCTATTGGCAAAAGCATATCGCCTTTTAATACTCCGCGATAATATAATGCTGACGGAGGCTGCTCGATTTGCTTTAATAAATGCGGATATTCTTCGTCCTCAAAAGAAGCGATTTTTATGTCGAGCGAATTAAGCCTTGCCAAGCATTTATCAATAAAGCTTTCAGCAGCGAATTTTTGAATGGAAGCGGCCTTTGCTGGAAAGCTGTTAAGGCGCGCTAAGCTGCCCGTTTGCGCGGCCTTGAACACCTCATAAGGATCGCCATCGTAATCGCTTAACAATGCATGATATTTTTTATGGTCGCTGCCAACGGCAAAGCTTAACCATAAAAGATACCGTCTTCTTTCCAATGCGTCCATATTCAACTCCCCCAATATTTACTGTCGAGACTCCTGTATTGTACTGCTTCGGCAACATGCTTTGCCAGTATTGTATCGCTGCCGTCAAGATCCGCAATCGTCCTTGAAACCTTTAAAATGCGGCTGTAAGCGCGAGCGCTTAGCTTATATGCTTGGAACGCTTTATGCAGTATGCTTTCGGCCTTTGTATCCATGCTGCAATAATGTTCGATTTGAGCGCCGTTAAGCTGAGCGTTAAAGAGTATCCCCTCGTTTAAGTATCTTTCGCGCTGCTTTTGACGCGCGCGCTCCACGCGCTCACGCACAACGCTGGAGGTTTCGCTCGAAGCTCTAGAGGAAATATCCGAATATTCCACTTCGGACATTTCTACATGAAGGTCCAGCCTGTCTAAAAGTGGCCCTGAGATTTTATTACGGTATCTTGAAATTTGAACCGGCGAGCATCTGCATTCGTTTATTCTTGAGCCGTAATTTCCGCACGGACAAGGGTTCATCGCCGCCACAAGCATAAAATTGGCGGGATACTGGGATTTTGCCGCCGCGCGAGTTATGGACACGAATCCATCCTCAAGCGGCTGGCGCAGCGCTTCGAGCACAGGCTTTTGAAATTCCGGCAATTCATCTAAAAATAGCACGCCGTAATGCGCCAGACTTATTTCACCAGGCGTTGCTTTGGCTCCTCCGCCTACTATTGCCGCCGCTGACGCTGAGTGATGCGGCGATCTGAAAGGGCGTTCTTCAATTATCCCGCCGCTTGTTTTGAGCACGCCTGTAATAGAATGGATCTTTGTTATTTCTAACGCTTCTTCAAATGTGAGCTTTGGAAGTATCGACGGTATGCTTCGCGCGAGCATTGTTTTTCCGGAACCAGGCGTTCCTATGAGCAGCAGATTATGATGTCCCGCTACGGCCACTTCAGCCGCGCGCTTTGCGCCTTGCTGCCCCTTTATTTCGGAGAAATCAACGTATGAGCCGGGCGCTTGATTATTCCATGTGGTATGCTTGCATGGCGCAATGTGTGCTTCACCTTTTATATGCTCCACCACCTGAGATAGCGAATCGGCCGCAAGCACGTCTATACCGTGAACAAACGCGGCTTCCTCAGCGTTTTCGCGCGGGACAACTACGGCTTTTATGTTGTGCTCAAGCGCGCCTATCACCATTGGCAGTATTCCGGCAACGCCGCGCAGTGTGCCGTCGAGCGCCAGCTCGCCAAGCAATAACGTGGAATCGAGCCTGTCGTCAGGGAGCTGCTTTGAGGCTACGAGAAGGCCAACGGCTATAGGAAGATCATAAACGGAGCCTTCCTTTTTCATGTCGGCCGGAGCCAGGTTGACCGTAATGTGAGTCATTGGATAAACTAATCCGGAATTTTTTATTGCCGAACGAACGCGGTCCTTTGATTCGCGTACCGCAGCGTCCGGCAGCCCAACGGTTTCATATCCGGGGAGCCCGGGCGAAATATCCACCTCAACTGTGATGGGATAACCGTTAAGCCCCATCAGCCCAAAGCTTTTCACACTCGATAGCATAGTGAACCTCTACTTAGTTTTCTTTTTTCCGAAATACGAATAGCTTGTTGCCAATAAAATTAACCGCCATAGAAACAGGCGTCGCAATAAGCTTGGATAGTATGTTATTATCAATCATAAACCAATTCTTGCAAATATACAACATTCCGAGCGAAGCGCCGAGTGAAACAAGATTCACACATACGAATTTGATAAATTCCGAGGGGGTTCTCTGTTTCTCCGCCCTAAACGTCCATAATGTATTAAACAGATAGCTGTTGAGCATTCCGCATGTATATGAAATGCATTGCGCTATCATATTATCTAAGCCCAGAGACGTTAACAGCGTGTAAACGCCAAAATCGACAAGCGTATTCAATACGCCCACAATATTGAACTTGATAAATTGAATTATGCTTTTGCCGAAATCTTTCATAGCTTACACACCTAAGAATGTCCAGCCGGGCAGCAACTCAAGCATTTTTACATAGCTTTTATCGCATGGCAGCCCTGAAATAACAGGATAGAACATGCCAAACAACACTATTGCCACGCCAAGCCATATCCATTTGGCATACCGAGGCAATTTGCCGTTATCCTCTGCATTTTTGACCAAATAAACGGTGCAAAGCAGTATAAAAGGCACTGTGGCGAAGTAATGGTAAATGAACGTGGCGCGGGAAATAAGCATCCACGGCATAAAGTTTGCCGCAACGCCGATTAGCAGCACTAAAATACCATCATTCCATTTTAGCTTGCGCCGTATCAGCTTGATAACAAAAAGCGCCGTGCCCGCAAGGCATGTCCACCATACCGCCGGATTGCCCATCGCGGAAATGGTAGAAATCTTTTCGGGGCCGAGGTCATAATTTACGAAATACCAAATGGGCCTTAATATCATTGGCCATTGCCACCAGGGCGATTGATACGGATGCGTATCCGTAAGCGTGCTGTGGTATTTAAACATAAATTCCTGCACGCCCCATACTCCCTCAAGGTTATATGGCTCGCTGCATAGATAATATGGGATATACGACAAAAGGTATACCGCCACAGGCAGCGCTACGAAAAAGATGCAGCACCAGAGCAATGTTTTTATCACATTGCCCCAAAAAACTTTTCCGTTGCCGTCTTCACTATGCTTATATTCGATATACCGTTTGGTTAGTGATGTAAATAACAGTACGGCAAGCCCGAGTCCCGCATATATGCAAATCCATTTTGAAGCCGCGCCCAATGCGAAGAACACGCCCGCGAGGGCAAGCGGCTTTAGCGTTTTTTTCAACCCGTCAATATTGAAATTAAGCTCATAATAGCGATACATAAAGTAATACATCAATATTATGAAGAAAACTCCGTAAACATCTATTGTGGCTATTCGCGTTTGCGTAAAGTGCATGAAATCGAAGGCGAATAGCGCCGCAGTTATTAACGAATAATTGGTATCCTTGAGCAGCCGCTTTGCAAACGCGTACATTATTGGCACCATGCCAATGCCAAACAGCGTGCCAATAATTCGCCACCCAAACGCGTTCATGCCAAAGAGCGCTATGCCAAGCATGATAAACACCTTCCCAAGCGGCGGGTGCGAGTTTTCGTAAGGCTTTATTCCGTTTAGATGCTCATAAGCCGTTCTTGCGTGATATAGCTCGTCAAAATACATGCCGTTAAGGTACGAAGCCTGCTCGGGCACGGCCTCCTGTTCGTCGGACAGGGCTTTTGCGCTGTCGTCAACGGTGAATTCTAGCTTATTGCCATCGGAATCGATGAAAGCGATCTCGTTGAGCCATATCTGTCCGGACGTTACAGTTAAGCTGAGCGACTTTGTCGTAATATTTGAGCAGTCGACGGTCTTCCACCTGAACATATCGTCGTATACCTGATCGTATGTGACCCATAGATCGTTGTCCGCAGCTATATAAAGGCTGCCGACATATAAGCCGCCGAACACCTTCATTTTAGATATTTTATGTTCTTCGGCAAACTCTATTTTCACGTAATCACCTGTTTCACCCGTCCAATATGTTTCAGGCGCAACGGTAGAGCCAAGATTGATGAGCGCGATCGCAGCATATACGGCGGTTAGTATAAGGCAATATAGTTTGTCCCGCTTACTAAAACGTGACTTATCGCTTATTTCGAGCTTCTTTGGCGTAAACGATTTTGCCGTGCGAGCTTCGGTGAACGAAGGCATTATATTGCCGCACAAAGTTATATCGCTTACGGAATAAGTGAAATATCCAAACCCGGAAAGGCTTAAAAGCGAACCGAATGTGGTGATATAGTCATACGCAAGGTTTCTTGCGCCCTGATGGTCAACTATCTGGAAAGCGGCGAGCGCGTTTAGCATTGCCGCGGCGCAAAGCCAAATGAAGGATACGAAAAGCCGCTTATCCTTATATATGGCATACGCCGCGAGAATGAGCAATAATGCCGGGAATAAATAACGCTCGTGCATATACTGCCCCAGCATGTGATAGGCGCACAGCGCAAAGGCGAGCATCATTGGCAAGCAGCCTTCGCTGCGCTTGCGCCCCTTCAAATATGCTATTGCGGCAAATATGGTCGAAGCGGCTATCAATACGGTGCCTAGCTGTCCGTAGGTGAAGAAAAGCAACGGCTCGTTTGCATTGGCCCAGTTGCCTCCGATTAGCGCCATAAGGTTAAAAGCCTCTACGCTTGCGTATGGATATGAGGTTGCCGTAGAAAAATATTTATCGAGCACCCAAAAGACGTTTTGCTCGCCCTTAAATGGCAGGGACGCCAAAAATATCACGGTCACTGCCGACATGACGGCAGCCAAAACTTTAAGCGCCGTTTTCCACCACGGCTTATTATCCGCTATTGCAGCGAAGTACGCTATGGCCAACATAGGGCCGGCCATAAGCGCCTGCGGCTTTAGCAGTATCGCTATGCCGTATACGGCTCCGGCCGCAATATACTTTCTTTTGTTGAATAAGAATACCACGGCAAGCAGCAATACGGCCAATATTTGGTCTATCTGCCCCCAACCGCCGGAGATAAATATTATCAGCGGATTAAATGCTACAACACATGCCAATATGAACGAAAGCTTTCCATTGAGCGTCTTTTTCGCCAATGAATATATCATGTATGCGGCGGCGGCGTCAGCTAATATAGCGGGCAGTTTTATGAGCATTGCGTATAAAGTACCACCGTATGGAATGCCGAATAAGTTGGCGATATTGCCTATTATTAGCAGCACATACATATATCCCGGAGGATAGTCCGCAAATATGCCCGAGGTATAAAATGTATCCAAATTGGTCTTTGAAAGTATATTTGCCCACGCCATGAAGCAATTCATATCGGTGGAGTGGCCATATATGAAGCATGCGGTTATAAGCCTTGCTAATATCGCAATGATAATCATTGGCCACAGCAAAGATTCAAAGGCGCCCGCCTTTTTAAGCTCGCGCGGCCTTTTAACTATAAAAAGCTGATATACGGCAAGCCCCGCGAAAGCAATTACCACGGGTAACAGAAGTATTGCGTTTACACTCGGAAGCACGGAATCGTCCGTTTGTGTTTGTTCGGCGCTGTAATAGCTCGCGTCGAGCGGGTCAAGCGAGTATGCGTCGCCGGCAAATGAATCAAGCTTAACTATGCTCATATCGTCAAACCAAGCTTCACCGCTCGAAAGCGCGCCGTATCCGCCCAATCTGGCGCATACCGTCAGCTGCGTTTGCTTAGCTCCTGTTTGACCTACAAATTCAACGTATTGCCAATCGTTGGTCCCGAATAATCCGTATGACGCGGCAAACGTATCCAAAACTGAAATGTTTGCCCCTGCGCCGTCCGCTATATTAGCGGTCTTAATGAAGCAGGAAAAATTGTAGTAGCTGCTGGGCTCAACCGTTACCGTTTGGCAAAAACGCGCGTCATTCGCCTCTCGCGACGCTATATGCGCGCACGCGCCATCGACGCCGTTTTCGTCAATGCCTGCAACAGTTTCATCGCCGCCTTCAAGCCAGGACTCATAATACCATTCACCGAACACATCGGCTTCAGCGTGGTTTTCGAAACCTCCGTCACCAATTAAATCGGATTCGGCCAAACCAGTCGCCGGGATAAGTAACAGCAATATCAATAAACACGCAGCAACAGCTTTTCGCATTTTTTATCCTCACAAACAGTTTATAAATATTAGCATAGCACATTTTGCCATTGGATATAAGTCCTTATGTCATTATTAACAAATCAGTAGAAAGCATTCATGATATGGTTGACTTGTGCGCTTAACAAATCGACTTCGACTACGTCAAAGCGTATGTTTTCATTGAACAGATCATTTTTCATAAGGTAGAAGCTAGCGGCCTTTATAATGTTGCGCTGCTTTCCCCTGGTTACAGCCTCCGCTCCCCCGCCGTGCGCAAGCGTGCTTCTTGACTTTACTTCTATGAATACTATCGCATTGTTCGCTTTATCGCGCATAATAAGGTCTATTTCGCACTTGAGCGCACGATAATTGCGAGCAACGAGCGAATAGCCCTTGCTTAAAAGCGCTTGCTCAGCGCGCCGTTCGCCTAATTGTCCTGATTGTTGTTTGTTCATAATATAAAATTCTTAATAAAAGTCCTTCTGTGATACGGGCACGGCCCATACTCCCTTAGCGCCTTTATATGCTCTGCCGTGCCATACCCCTTATTTCTCACAAATCCGTACTGCGGATATTTCTTATCGAGCTCGGCCATATAATTATCGCGCTCAACCTTTGCAATTATAGAAGCCGCAGCTATTGAATAGCTCAGCGCGTCACCATGGATTAGGGGGTGCTGCACAGCGCTTATGTCAAGCCCTTTTACCGCGTCTACAAGCACGTCCGCAACGGTGCTTGAGGACAGCTCAAAAGCGCGTTTAAAGGCGAGCTTTGTGGCTTGAAGTATGTTCATTTCGTCTATTTCTTCGTGGCTTGCGCTTGCCGTTGCACAAAATACAGCCTGCTCCTTTAAAAGTGGATAAAGCTGCTCGCGTCGTTTTTGCGAAAGTTTTTTTGAGTCGTTCACATATTCTATAAGCGGGTCTTTTGGCATAACAACATAAGCCGTGACCACAGGTCCCGCCAGCGGGCCGCGCCCCACCTCATCCATGCCGCCGACCAATAAACCTTTATCCCAAAACGCACGTTCATATTCGGTGAGCGCCGCTAGCCGCGCCTGTTCTTCCGCCTTGCTTTTTGCCATCACTCCGCCGCCTTGTCAAATGTGACTTTTGCAATTTTCCCGGCTCTGTATTCGTCAAGCGTTATTCGCGAGGCGCGCTCAATGTCCAATGCGTTACCGGGCAGGATAAAGCCGCGAGATCTGCAAACGGCTTCAAGCATTTCATTCATTGGCGTATTT
>CAZZNN010000006.1:22014-30771 GCA_964655605.1 uncultured Oscillospiraceae bacterium | reverse complement strand
GCGCACACCGCCTGCGCCATGAGCGCGTCTATGGGGAAGGAATTGCTCATTTCATTGGGTATCACCCCATAAAGATATTGCTCCATTGGAAGCTGGTTTATTGCGCGCACACAGCCCTTGTCTATATCGAAGGTCATGTTGCCCAAGTATGTGCAGGTGCCGTGCTCGCTGTTGCGAAGCCGTATATACGCCGTGCGTCCGCCGTAGTCGCGGCTCATGAGCGTGAGCTGAGCGGCCGTGAGCGTTTTGCCGCCCACAGTGAGCTCCACGCGGCTGCCCACCGCCTTAACCTTTAATTCGTCGGTGCCGACGGTGAGCTCTGGCGCTTCCTTAACGTAAAATTCGCCCACGGGAGTTATCGTAAGCTCCTTTTTTGAGCCTATCGATAAGCGCACGCGCACCTCCGAGTGGAACGACGCGGCAAGCGACGGCGCCGCCAAAAGCAGCGTCAGCGTCGCCATGAAAATTGCCAAAATGCGTTTTAGCTTCATAGTTGCCCCCTCTCAAGAAAAGTGGCCATATTTCAACATAATGATACCGCCGCAGGCGATAACGCGTCAATGCGGCAGGAGAACTGTTAACACATTTGTTTATTTTAGCTGTCTATATGATTGAGCACCAATATATCGCCCTCAAGGAGCACGGTATCGCCGTTGGGAATTATCACCTCTTCGCCGCGCTGCACCATAACTATGAGCGCGCCGCTGGGGTTCTTTAGCCTTGAAAGCGGCATGCCTATTAGCTCGCTGCCTTTTTTAACGTGCTTCTCGCTCAGCTTAACGCCCGAAACGTCCTCTGGCGAGTGCGCCAGGAGCACAAGCTTGTCCCCGCACAATATCACCGTGCCGCCGTTTGGCACTATGCGCTGCCCGTCGCGCTCAAGCAGCGCGAGTATTGTGTCCGGCGGGAGCGTCAGCTCATATACCTGCTTATTGCACCATGAATGCTCCGGCGAGATTATGAACTGGATAAACTGCACGGGCGCTTCGTCCGTATAGTCGGTGAAGGTTTTCATAACGTCGCCCTCGTCGTCTATCATGTTGAGCTTGCGCGCCACAAAGGGTATGAGCGAGCCCTGTATCAATATGGAAAAGAGCACTATGCAGAAAACTATGTGGAATATATCGTTCTGCGTTTTCGCGCCCATCACCACCATTATGGCGAAAACTATGCTCGCCGCGCCGCGAAGCCCCGCCCACGATACCGCAAGCTGCTGCCTTATATTGCTTTTAAAGGGCGAAAGTATGGCGAATATCGCCGCCGGACGTGCGATGAACGTGAGAAAGAGCGCTATCAAAAACGCGGGAGGCATCACCGCGATAAGCCGCGACGGCGCTGAAAGCAAACCCAGCAGGAAGAATACGAGCATCTGCATAAGCCCGGTCACGCCATCGAAAAAATGCACGAGAGGACGCTTGTTTTTTATCTCCGCGTTGCCCATCATAAGTCCCGCGATATATACGCTCAAATAGCCGTTGCCGCCTAAAGCGGCGGGCGCGGCATAAGCAAGAAGCACCACCGCCACAACGAATATGGTGTCGAAGCCGGAGGCCGAGAAGCGGAATTTCTTTAGCAGCCATATAGCCGCAAGGGCGATTAAAACGCCGAATGCCGCGCCGTATACGAGCTGCGCAAAAACCATGTAGGCAATTTCGCCGCCGGAGGCCGTGCCGTTCATTATAGATAGGAATATAACCGTGAGCATATAAGAGCACGGGTCGTTGCTGCCGCTTTCAACCTCCAAAAGCGAGGCGGTGTGATATTTTAAATTGAGCCTTTTTGAGCGCAGAATGGAAAATACGCTCGCGGCGTCCGTTGAGCCTATAACAGAGCCCATAAGAAAGCTTTCAAGCCACGGCATATTCATCACGAAGCGGCAGAAAAGGCCGGTCAGCCCCGCAGTTAAAATAACGCCGAGCGTTGATAGGAGCACGCTTTTCACGGCCACAGGCTTTGCCGCGTCCCAACTGGTGCCAAAGCCGCCGTAGAAAATTATGAATATGAGCGCAAGGGAGCATATCTGCTCGGCAAAGGAATAATCGCTGAACTGTATCTGCACAACTCCGTCCGAGCCAAAGAACATGCCCAGCAATATAAACGCGAGCAGCATGGGAATGCCAAGCTTGCTCGTAAGCTTGTTTAAAACTATGCACGAGAGCATAACTATCGCGGCTAAAAGCAAATAAACGGGCATTGGACGGCCTCCTCATGAACGATTATGAAGCTATTGCATATTTAGTATAACACATTTTGTAATTGACAAGTACACAATGGCGGTAATAGAATGAAGCATAGTTGAATAGCGTGCGATTAAGCGCTTATGCGCCGGCTTTGATAAAGCCGAGGGAATAGGATGAAATATCCTAGCTATCCCAGTAACCGTGAAGCTGACGAAAGGGCAAAAGTCACTGTCTTTTAAGATGGGAAGACGCCCATAGTAGGATGAAGCTAAGCCGGGAGACCTGTTTTTGCACGAGAAAACTTCTGGGGTTGAGTGAAACGTCACGGATATTTGGGCTCCGTGCATATTGTTGCTCCTCAATCTGAGGGAGCGACATTTTTTTTGCTCCCGCGCCTATTCAGCAAAATATGAAAGGGGCAAATGCCAAATGAAACTAAAACGCATCTTTTTGGCGCTCATAAGCGCCGTACTCGTCCTTGCTCTTGTGAGCTGCACATCAGCGCCCGCCGCGCCCGCGCCGGAGGCGACCGCGCAAACGCCGGTTGAAACTGCGGCGCCCGCGCCCACAGCCGACCAGACAGCCTCATCTGCTGCGGAGCCTGTTGCAGAGGGCATAATATTTAATGATATGCTCGGCCGCGAGATAAAGCTCGACGCGCCCGCAGCGAGCGTGGTTGCGCTTAGCGCCGCCGATTGCGAAATACTCTATGCGCTCGGCGCGGGCAGCCTGCTTGTTGGCCGCGGTGAATATTGCGATTATCCCGCCGAGGTAATGGACGTGGCGTCCGTGCAGTCCGGCTACGAAACGAATGTGGAGCAGATAATCGCGCTCAAGCCGCAGCTGCTTATTTTGAGCGTGCTCGATGAAAACGACGAGCAGCTCAAGCAGTTCGAGTCGGCCGGGATAAAGGTGATAGTGAGCGACGCGGACGATATTGAAGGCACTTATACCGCCATAAATATGATAGGCGCCGCCGTTGGCAAGACCGCCGAGGCCGAAGCGCTCGTCAAGAGCATGGAGGAAGCCTTCCTTGAGCTTGCTAAAAACGCGGGCGACGGCACGAAAACCGTTTATTTTGAGGTGTCGCCGCTTGAGTACGGCCTTTGGACGGCCGGCGCGAACACATTTATGAATGAAGCCGCCAATATGCTCGGCCTCAAGAATTGCTTTGAGGACGTTGAGGGCTGGGGCGAAATATCGCAGGAGCAGGTGATCGAGCGCAATCCCGATTTTATCGTCACCATAAGCATGTATTATGGCGAAGGCCCAACGCCCGAGGAGGAGCTTCTCTCCCGCGCGGGCTGGGAAAATGTGACCGCCATAAAGAATAAGGCGATATTGAACCTCACAGGCAACGAGCTCTCGCGCCCCGGCCCGCGTCTTACGGACGGCGTGCGGCTTCTTAGCGAATTTGTGATGGGAAAATAAAACCGGTAGCGGTGCGAGCGCGGCGGGAGCAAGCCCCCGCCCTACGGTGTGCACGAATGCACCCCCCGCACCCGCACCCGCAAAACGCATTTGCAAAAAAGGAGACTGCCATTGAAACCACGCGCGGAGCACTTTAAACTGCATGAATATATCATCTTCGGCGCGGCGACGCTTTTCACGCTCATTTTGTGCGTGTGCGTTGGCAGCGTTAATATTCCGCTTGGGGATACGGTGAAGGTGATATGGGATAAGCTGTTTGGCCTGGCGGCGGACGAGGGCATATCCTATTCCATAATACTTTCCGTGCGCCTGCCACGCGTTATCTGCGTTGCGCTTTCAGGCGCGGCGCTCGCCGTGTGCGGCGCGGCAATGCAGGGGCTTTTAAAAAATCCGCTCGCGGACGGCTCCACGCTCGGCGTTTCATCAGGCGCGAGCCTTGGCGCTGTTATCGCCATTGCCTTTGGCGTCGCCATTCCCGCGCTGCCTTTTGCGGGAACCACCGTTATGGCCATGATTTTCGCGTTCATATCGCTCTTGATCATATTGAGCCTTGCCTATAAGCTTGATTATTCGCTCGCCACAAACACGATAATATTGATAGGCGTTATATATTCAATGTTCATTTCAAGTATAATGAGCCTCATAATCACATTCGCCTCAGATAAGGTCAAGCACATCACATTTTGGACAATGGGCAGCCTTCAGGGCTCGAGCTATGAAAATGCGCTAGCGCTTTTAGGCGCTTTCATAATATGCGGCGGCGTGATATTCATGCTTGCAAAGGAGCTCAACGCCTTCGCCATAGGCGAGGACAACGCGCGCAACATAGGCGTGAACGTGAAAAGAGTGAAGCTGACGGTGCTTATCTGCGTATCGGCGCTGATAGGCGTGTGCGTTTCAGTGGGCGGCACTATAGGCTTTGTTGGACTTGTGACGCCGCATACCGTGCGCATGATAACGGGGCCTAATCACAAGCGGCTCCTGCCCGCCTCCGCGTTTGCGGGAGCAACCTTCCTCATGCTGTGCGACCTTTTATCGCGCGTGCTTTTAAATCCGCTGGAGCTGCCAATAGGCGTTGTGACGTCCTTTATAGGCGCGATAGTTTTCGTGTACATATTTTATATGTCAAGAAAAGGGAGGTGAGGGCAATGGCGCTTTTAGAAGTTAAAAATCTCACCGTGCGCTATGGCGAGCTTACGATAGTTAATGACGTGAGCTTCTCCGTTTACGAGGGCGACTGGCTTATGATAGCGGGGCCAAACGGCGCGGGCAAGTCCACTATAGTGAACGCCGTTTCAAGGGGCGTGCCGTATACGGGCAGCGTTTTGCTCGAAAATAAGGACGTAAAAAAGATGAAGCCCGCCATGCTCGCAAAAAAGCTCGGCGTGCTTTCGCAGAGCCATAATGTGAGCTATTCCTTCACCGTTTTAGAGGTGGTGCGCCTTGGCCGCTACGCCTATGCGCCTAAATTCCTCTCCGTGCGCGAGGACGCGGGCGACGCGGTTTTAGAAGCGCTTGAAATAACGGGGCTTGCAAAGCTTAAAAATCAATCCGTGCTCACGCTTTCCGGCGGCGAGCTGCAAAGGGTGTTTCTCGCGCAGCTTTTCGCGCAGGACCCGCAGCTGCTGATACTTGACGAACCTACTAATCATCTCGACCTCGTGTATCAAAAGCAGGTGTTCGAGCTTATAAAGGCGTGGCGGCGCGAAAAGAGCCGCGCGGTGATAAGCGTGGTGCACGATCTTTCCTTAGCCCGCGCCTATGGCACGAGCGCGCTCTTGCTTTCATCAGGGGAAACGAAGGCGCTTGGGAGCGTGGACGAGGCGCTTTCCCCCAAAAAGCTCGAAGAGGTGTATTCCATAGACGTTTATGCCTATATGCGCGAAATGCTTTTGCAGTGGCAATAATTGCACAAAAAAGCAAGCCGGGAGAACATGCTTTGTTCGCTCGGCTTTTTTTTAACTTTACACGGATTTGACAATTTCTGTATTCATCTAAAATATGCTTTTATTATCATGGAATCATAAAGAATAAGAAGATGAAAGAAGGAATAACCATGAAAAAAATAATTGCGGCGATACTTACGCTCACATTAGCGGCGCTCATGCTCGCGGGCTGCGCGAAAACCGCGTCGGACGAGATAACGGTAGTCTCGCGCGAGGACGGCAGCGGCACGCGCGGCGCGTTTGTGGAGCTTTTTAAGGTGGAGCAGAAGGACTCAGAAGGCAACAAGGTGGATTACACCCTTGAAACGGCGGATATTACAAACAGCACCTCCGTTATGATGACGAGCGTTGCGGGCAATAAAAACGCCATAGGCTATATATCCCTCGGTTCGCTTAATTCAACCGTTAAGGCGCTCAAGATAGACGGAGCTGAAGCCAGCGCCGAGAATATCAAATCCGGCGCGTATAAAATAGCGCGCCCGTTCAATATCGCCGTTGGCGCTGATGTAAGCGAGGCGGCCAAGGCCTTTATAAGCTTTATCATGAGCGCGGACGGGCAAAAGGTGATAGAGGCTTCGGGCTATATAGCCATAGACGCGAACGCTCAGGCTTATGTTCCAAGCGCGGTTTCAGGCAAGGTGGCGGTATCCGGCTCGTCCTCGGTGACGCCGGTGATGGAAAAGCTCAAGGAGGCGTACACAGCCATAAACCCCAATGCCGAGATAGAGGTGCAGCAGAGCGATTCCTCAAGCGGCATGGCAAATGTTAAGGACGGCGTGTGCGATATAGGCATGGCGTCAAGAGAGCTAAAGGACAGCGAGCTTGAAGCGGGGCTCACCCCCACCGCGATAGCCATGGACGGCATAGCGATGATAGTGAATAACGAAAACCCAGCGGCCGAGCTTACGAGCGAGGCGGTGCGCATGATATTCATGGGCGAAATCACGTCGTGGAGCGAGCTTGGCTGATGAGACTGCGCTCAAATGTGCCGCGGAACGGCCTTTGCCGTTCCATGCAGGCGTTTATATATCGGGAGGAGTAGGCATGAAACGGTTTAAGGAAGCGTTTGCAAGGGCGCTGTTCATATTGGCGGCGTTAATATCCATATTGTCGGTGGCGCTTATATGCGTGTTCCTCTTTGCGAACGGCGTGCCGGGCATGGTAAAAATTGGCCTGTGGGATTTTCTCAGCGGAGCCACATGGAAGCCTTCGAGCGGAGTGTATGGCATACTGCCTATGATACTCGCGAGCGCGTATGTAACGGCGGGCGCGCTCATAATAGGCGTTTCGGCGGGTGTGCTATCGGCGCTGTTTTTAGCGAAATTCGCGTCAAAACGCGCAAAAAAGCTGATAGCTCCTGCGGTATCGCTGCTGGCGGGAATACCGTCCGTGGTATTTGGTTTTTTCGGCCTTGTGGTGCTGGTGCCGCTGATAAGAGCGCTTTTCGGCGGCAGCGGCACGAGCCTTCTGGCGGCGTGCGTGCTGCTTGGGCTTATGATATTGCCAACCATTATAACGGTGTCCGAATCGGCGCTTTCGGCCGTGCCCAAAAGCTATTATGAGGGCGCGCTCGCCTTGGGCGCGACGCATGAGCGGGCGGTGTTTCGCGTGGTGCTGCCAGCCGCAAAGTCCGGCGTTACGGCGTCCGTGATACTGGGCGTAGGCCGCGCCATAGGCGAGGCGATGGCCGTGATGATGGTGGCGGGCAACAGCGCCGTTATCCCAAAAAGTCTTGTTAAGGGCGTTAGAACGCTCACGAGCAATATAGTAATGGAGATGGGCTACGCAACCGATTTGCACCGCGAGGCGCTCATAGCAACGGCGGTGGTGCTGTTCGTATTCATATTGATAATCAATATCCTGTTTTCAATTATCAAGCGAAAGGGGGCGGCACGATGAAGCAAAAGCTGACGGCGAAGCTTGCCCGCGCGTGCGTATACGCGGGCGCGGCGTTCACCATGGCGGCGCTCATAACAGTGGTGGGGTATATACTCGTTAAGGGCGTGCCCAATCTAAAATGGAGCCTTTTTGAGTGGGAGTACAGCTCAAATAACGTGTCGCTCATGCCCGCGCTTATAAACACCGTGCTCATGACGCTGCTTTCGCTTGTTATCGCGGTGCCGCTTGGGGTGGGCGCGGCAATATATCTTTGCGAATACGCCCCGCGCGGCTCAAGGCTCGTTAAGCTCGTAAGGCTCACCGCGCAAACGCTTTCGGGCATACCGTCGATAATCTATGGGCTCTTTGGCGCGCTGTTTTTTGTGGTGGCGCTAAAAATGGGGCTTTCGCTGCTCTCGGGCGCGCTGACGCTTTCGATAATGATATTGCCGCTTATAATGCGCACCACCGAGGAAGCGCTCCTGAGCGTGCCGGATAGCTTCCGCGAGGGCAGCTTCGGCCTTGGCGCGGGCAGGCTAAGAACAACCCTGAAGGTGGTCTTGCCCTCGGCCTCACAGGGGATACTGGCGGGTGTTATATTGGGCGTTGGCCGCATAGTGGGCGAGACGGCAGCGCTTATTTATACGGCCGGAACCGTGGCGCAAACGCCAAAAAGTGTTCTGGACTCGGCGCGCACGCTGTCCGTGCATGCGTATGCGCTTTCAAGCGAGGGGCTGCATATAGGCGAGGCTTACGCAACAGCCGTTGTGCTGCTGCTGCTAGTGATAGGCATAAACGCGCTGTCGGCCTTGTTGGCCAAACGCGTAGGAGGTCATAATTATGGCAAAATTTGAAATAGAAAATCTTGATTTATTTTACGGCTCGTTTCAGGCGCTCAAAAATGTATCGCTCAATATTTGCGAGCGCGAGATAACGGCGTTCATAGGGCCGTCGGGCTGCGGCAAGTCCACGCTTTTAAAATCGCTCAACCGCATGAACGACCTTGTTGAAGGCTGCAAAATAAAGGGCGGCGTCAGGCTCGACGGCGATGATATTTACAAAATGGACGCGGATATTTTGCGCAAGCGCGTCGGCATGGTGTTTCAAAAGCCAAACCCATTTCCGATGAGCGTTTATGATAATATTGCCTTCGGCCCGCGCACGCACGGCGTTCGCTCAAAGGCGAAGCTGGACGACGTGGTGGAAAAATCGCTTCGTGACGCGGCTATATGGGAGGAATTGAGAGATAGGCTCAAAAAAGACGCTCTCGGGCTTTCGGGCGGGCAGCAGCAGCGCCTTTGCATAGCGCGCGCGCTCGCCGT
>CAZZNN010000006.1:0-21914 GCA_964655605.1 uncultured Oscillospiraceae bacterium | reverse complement strand
TCGGGCTTTCGGGCGGGCAGCAGCAGCGCCTTTGCATAGCGCGCGCGCTCGCCGTGGAGCCGGAGGTGCTTTTGATGGATGAGCCAACAAGCGCGCTCGACCCAATTTCAACATCAAAAATAGAAGACCTTGCCGTTATGCTAAAAAGAAAATATACTATAGTTATAGTAACGCACAATATGCAGCAGGCGGCGAGAATATCCGATAAGACCGCGTTTTTCCTTCTGGGCGAGATAGTTGAGGCGGATAAGACCGATAAGCTTTTCTCACTGCCAAGGGATAAGCGCACCGAGGACTACATAACGGGGAGGTTTGGATAATGAGAAACCGTTTTGAGGAGCAATTGACCCTTTTAAACGACAGCCTGCTCGAGATGGGCGCGCTCATTGAAAGCTCGATAAAGAGCGCCACGAAGGCGCTATTAAATCAGGACGCGATAGCCGCGAACGAGGCCATCTCCATAGACGCCGATATTGATCAAAAGGAGCGCGATATAGAGGCGCTGTGCCTAAAGCTGCTTTTGCGGCAGCAGCCCGTGGCGCGCGACCTAAGGCTAATTTCGGCCGCGATGAAAATGATAACCGATATGGAGCGCATAGGCGATCAGGCGGCGGATATTTCGGGATTGGTAATTTATCTTTCGCATGAGCCTTATATAAAAAAATTCGAGCATCTGCCCCAAATGGCCGACGCCGCGATAAAAATGGTCTCCGGCAGCCTCGACGCCTACGTTAAGCATGATCTTGAGCTCGCGCGCGAGGTAATAGCCATGGACGATATAATAGACGAGCTTTTCACCGTTATAAAGCGGGAGCTTATAGAGCTTATAAGGCTAGACGCCGCCAACGGCTCGCAGGCGATGGATCTTCTCATGATAGCCAAGTATTTCGAGCGCATAGGCGATCATGCGCAAAATATTGCCGAGTGGGTGGAATATTCGCTCACGGGCATGTATAAAGGAGAATATCTGTGATCTACTATGTTGAGGACGACGATAATATAAGGGAGCTTGTCAGGTATACGCTCACGCAAATGGGGCTTGAGACAAAGGGCTTTATGGACGCGGCGGCGTTTTACGCGGCGCTTGGGGAGCGATTGCCGGACGCGGTGCTGCTCGATGTTATGCTGCCCGGGGAGGACGGCATGAGCATATTGAAGCGGCTTCGCGCCGGCGCCTCAACAAAGCATATCCCCATAGCCATGCTCACAGCCAAGGATTCGGAATTTGACAAGGTGATGGGGCTTGACGGCGGCGCGGACGATTACATCGTAAAGCCGTTTGGCATGGCGGAGCTCGCCGCGCGGGTGCGCGCGCTTTTAAGGCGCGGCGGCGCGAGGGAAAGCGCGGATAAGCTTGTTTACGGCGCGCTCACGCTTGATACGGCGGCGTATTCCGTGCGCGCAGGCGGCGAGGAGATAGCGCTGACGCTCAAGGAATATGAGCTATTAAAATATCTTATGGAAAATCACGGCGTTGCGTTTACGCGCGAAAAACTGCTCGATAAAATTTGGGATTACGGCTATATCGGCGGCACGCGCACGGTGGACGTGCATGTTCAAACGCTGCGCGCAAAGCTTGGGGATTGCGGCGGCATGATAGAGACCGTGCGCGGAGTGGGGTATAGATTTGGAGGCATGGCATGAGAAAACGCGTTTTCTGGAGTATTTTCGCCACGGCGTTCGTGGCTGTGGCGCTTATAGTGGCGTTGACGCTGGCCGTACTTGGCGATATGTTTGGCGACGAGCTTATGGCGAGCCTCAAAACGCAGGCGGATTATCTTGCCTACGCGCTCGATGAAACGGCCGATAAGGAGGCGTTTTTGCGCGCTGTGGCGGGCGGGGAGCGCATAACGCTGATAGCTTCAGACGGCGGCGTGCTTTATGATAATGTCTCAAGCGCCGCGGGCATGGAAAACCATCTTGATAGACCCGAAATCGCGGCGGCGCTTGAAAATGGCCAGGGCGAGAGCCGCAGATATTCAAGCACCGCTATGGAGCAATATCTCTATTACGCAAAGCGCCTTGCAGATGGCGGCGTGCTGCGCGTATCCGCCACAAAGAGCAGCGCGCTCGGCCTGCTTGACGGCATATTCACGCCGCTGTTTTTAACAGCCGTCGCCGTGGCGGTGGCGGCGGCGGTGATAGCGCGGCTGCTTTCGCGGCGGCTCATGGCGCCCATAGCGCGGGTGGATTTTTCAGCCCCGCTCGAGGGCGACGTATACGATGAGCTTTCGCCCATGCTGCTAATGATGCAGCACCAAAATGACGCATTGAAGGAGCAGAACGAAAAGCTTGAAAAAAAGAGCCGCGAGCTCACCGCCGTTATGGAAAACATGCGCGAGGGCATGCTGCTCTTAAATGAAAAGGGCGAGATACTCGCCATAAATAAAAGCGCCGCAAAGGCGCTCGGCGCCGACGCGCAAAGCCTCGTTGGCGCGAGCATGGTGGCCGCGAGACGCGACGCGGATATGCTCGCGGCTTTGAATAAGGCGCTGGGCGGCGGCATTGGCGAGGCGGAGGTTGAACTTGACACGCGCGCTTACAGCTTTATAGTTAATCCTGTCGCCGCTGACGGCGCGGTGCTCGGCGCGGTGGCGCTGCTATTGGACGTAACGGATAAAAAGGAGCTTGAAAAGAGCCGCAGGGAGTTCACCGCAAATGTTACCCACGAGCTTAAAACCCCGCTCACCTCCATTGTGGGCTATGCCGAAATAATGCGCGACGGCGTTGCGAGGGCGGAGGATACGCGCGAGTTTGCGGGCCGCATATACACGGAGGGCAAGCGCATGATACAGCTTGTGGAGGATATATTAAAGCTTTCGCAGCTCGATGAAAGGCAGCGCTTGCCAAAGAGCGAGCATGTGGAGCTTAAAGCGCTGTGCCAGAGCGTCATCGAGCGATTGCGGGATAAGGCCGCGGAGGCAAAGGTAACGCTCGCGCTCACGGGCGGCGAGGTTACGGTTTACGGCATGAAAAAGCTGCTCGACGAGATGATATTCAATCTTGTGGATAACGCCATAAAATATAATGTCCCCGGCGGCAGCGTGGAGGTGGCGCTCAGCGAAGACGGCGGCGCGCGCCTGTGCGTGAGCGACACCGGCATAGGCATACCAAAGGAGCACCAGGCGCACGTGTTTGAAAGATTTTACCGCGTGGATAAAAGCCATTCAAAGGCCACCGGCGGCACGGGGCTCGGCCTTTCGATAGTAAAGCACGGCGCAATGATACATTCGGCCAGGCTTGAGCTTGAAAGCATGGAGGGCGAGGGCACGGCGATAACGCTGATATTTCCTGAGAAATAAATAGAAGAAACGGAACATGTGGCCTGCGCCGCAGGCGGTATACCCTGCGGAGGGGGTAATACGAATAATTATTGTGAGGTGCGCATGAAATATTCTCTTGCCGTTTTTGATATGGACGGCACTATACTAAATACGCTTGAGGATCTAAAGGACAGCCTTAATTTCGCGCTCAATCGCGCGGGCTATAGGGAGCGCACGCTAAGCGAGGTGCGCTCCTTTGTGGGCAACGGAGTTAGAAAGCTGGTTGAGCGCGGCATGCCCTTGGGCGCGGGCGCTGACGCGACAGATAAGGTATTTGCATTTTTCAGCGAATATTACGCGCTCCATAGCGCCATAAAGACCCGCCCCTACGAGGGCATAGTGGAGCTGCTAAGCGCGCTGAAGGCCGCTTCAGTCAAGCTCGCGGTGGTTTCAAACAAACCCGACGCCGCCGTTCGCGCGCTGTGCGATAAATATTTCGCGGGGCTTTTTGACGCGGCCGTTGGCGAGTGCGCAGGCATAGCGCGAAAGCCGGCGCCCGATTCGGTGCTCGCCGTGCTCGCGCGCCTCGAAGTTGAAAAAGAGAACGCCATATATATAGGCGATTCGGAGGTGGATATTGCCACCGCTCAAAATTCTAAGCTCGACTGCATAGCCGTTGACTGGGGTTTTCGCGACGCGGATTTCCTCGCTGCGCGCGGCGCTGATATTATTGTGTCCTCTCCGGAAGCGGTGCGAAGATATATATTAGATTAAGTATTACACATGTAGCATTGCAAAGAAATTACAGGTGCTATAGCGTGGCGCTTTCGGCAATATTTCAAAGGTATGTGCCGGCGAATATTGTTGCCGACCTGTTTGGAAGCCAGCGCGGCGGCGTTTATGGCAACCGGCCACGCCACGAAGCTCACAAACCTGGGCGCTGTGAAAATCGTGCTCGGCGTAAAGCGCTTTATGCTGTATCGCGTTTACAATTTTGTTTGCGCTCCTCGCAGGCTGGGCGGCGGATATGCTTATGCGCTTGTAATACTGCTTGCAATGCGCTAAAATCATTTTCGTGGAAATAAAGTGCGACAACGATATAGCTTATTTAAGCGAGCGCCGTTTTTTGGACGCCTGCCGTTTGGTGTGCGGCGTTGAGCGCGAGCGCGCGGGCATAGGCACGCTTGGCGAAAAGACGCTGCATGCGGCGCTAAAGCGCTTTATCGAGCCGGACGCCTCGCTGCACGAGATAAAAATAGGCCGCAGCTATGCCGACGTCTATAATGCTGACGGCATATTTGAAATTCAGACGCGCGCGTTCAACGCGCTGAGAAAAAAGCTTGGCGGCTTCCTTGAAAAAGAGCGGGTCACGGTGGTATATCCCATACCCGCCACAAAATATCTCGTTTGGATGAACGAGGAGACGGCCGAGCTCACTTCGCCGCGCAAAAGCCCAAGGCGCGGCAGCTATTTTGATGTGTTTAAGGAGCTTTATAAGCTCGACAGGCTATTTTGCCACCCGAATTTTCGCCTGCTGTTGCTCCTTATAGATATGGACGAATACCGGCTGCTCGATGGCTGGGGCGATGGCGGCAAGCGCGGCGCAACGCGCTATGAGCGCATACCAACGGCGCTCGCGGGCGTGAAGCTTATCGCCTCAAACGCCGATTATTTGAGCCTTTTGCCCCAAACGCTCCCTGAAAGCTTCACGGCAAAAAATCTTGCCGCCGCCGCGAAAATACGCCTCGCTCAAGCGCAGGTGACGCTTACCGTGCTAAGCAAGCTCAATGCTGTGAAAAAAATAGGCATGGAGGGGAGGGCGCACCTGTATGAGCGCGCGGAATGAATACATAACCGCTCAGGCGGCGGCCATAATCGGCATACACCCCAATACCGTGCGCTTTTATGAGGAATGGGGGCTTATTTCAAAGCCCGAGCGCCGCGCGAACGGCTATCGCGTGTTTACCCGGCTGCATATTATGCAGCTAAGGCTTGCGCGCACCGCGTTTGCGGTGGAAATATTGCAAAACGGCTTGCGAAAAACGCTTATCGCCATGGTCAAAACCGCCGCACAGTGCGATTTTTCGGGCGCTGAGCGGCTGGCGCTCGAATATCTTGGATATGATAGCCATGATAGAGGAAATGAAGGAATTATAGCAGGGCGCGTTTAGAAAAAGCGCCCTGTGCACGCTGGCGCAATGGCCTTCCGCCCTTGGCGAGCCTTACATTTCCCAATAGGCAAAGCCTGCGCTCTGAGCCTCTTTCCTGTCAAAAATACCCTTAACATCTATCAGCACCGGCTTCGTGCCTGAAAAAAAGAAGCGCTTCATATCCTGTATGCTCATGGCTCTGTATTCGCTGTGCGCAACCGCGAATATAAGGCAATCCATATCGTGCAGCTCGTTCATGTCCGCAAGCTTTAGCCCGTAGCCGCGCTCGACCTCGCCGGCCTCGGCGCGCGGGTCGAATACGAGCGGCTCGACGCCGTATTCGCGCAGACGCTTTATTATATCCATGACCTTTGAATTTCTAACATCCGGACAGTCCTCCTTGAACGTGATGCCCATAACCGCCACCTTGGCGCGGCGCACCAGCTTATCCGCCTCGATAAGCTTTTTCACCGTGCATTCGCCAACGAAAGCGCCCATATCGTCGTTCACGCGCCTTCCCTCGCTTATTATGCGGCTGTGATAGCCCATAAGCTCGGCCTCATAAGTGAGGTAATATGGGTCCACGCCTATGCAGTGGCCGCCGACGAGCCCCGGCCTAAAGCCAAGCGCGTTCCATTTGGTGTTCATAGCGTCCACAACGTCGTTCGTGTTTATGCCCATGCGCTCAAACGCCATTGCAAGCTCGTTCACAAAGGCGATGTTTATATCGCGCTGAGAGTTTTCGCACACCTTGGCGGCTTCGGCCACCTTTATGCACGAGGCTTTATACACATTGTCAACCACCATCGAGTATACGTCAGCTATTTCATCGCGAACAGCGTCGTTCATGCCCGACACTATTTTGGTTATATTTTTGAGCACATGCACGCGGTCGCCCGGATTTATGCGCTCCGGCGAATAGCCCACGAAGAAATCCGCGCCGCATTTAAGCCCGGACGCTTCCTCGAGTATGGGCACGCAAATATCCTCGGTAACGCCGGGATATACTGTGGATTCATAAACGACTATGCTGCCGGGCATAAGATTTTCACCGAGCACGCGCGACGCGTCCGCCACGGGCGCGAGATTGGGCGTTTTATCCACGTTTACGGGCGTTGGCACCGCCACTATATGAAAGCGCGCTTCCTTTAGCCTTTCAGCGTCGGACGTAAAAAGAACGCTGCACGCCTTTATAGCCTCGTCGCCCACCTCGCTCGTGGGATCCTCGCCAGCCTTGTAACGGGCGACCTTTGAGGCGTTCACATCGAAGCCTATCACGCTTGTTTTCTTTGAAAAAGCCACCGCCAATGGCATGCCGACATATCCAAGCCCCACTACGGACAAGGCTTGCGCGCCGCTTAAAAGCGCTTCACTGTGCTTCATAATTGCGTTCGTACTCCTTAAAAAAGTTTTAATATGCTTTCGTTGAACCATAAATAGCCCAAATCAAGATTGGGGAATACGCCTATGCGGCGTAAAAGCCCAAGCACCACCCACAGCATGAGCGCGACGGCGACGATGTTGAAGGCGAGGATTATGCGGGCGTTGCGGGCGCGCTTGCGGCGGCGGGCTCTCATTTCGGGAGTCACGGTTATCTCGTGCGGCGTGGGCGCGGCGTTTAGATCGGCCGGGGTAGGCCCCTTGTAGGGCTCCGGCCCAAGCTCCGGTTCGCTGCTTTGCGGCGCGGCTTGAGGCTGCGCGGAAACGGGCTGCTGCACCGGAACAGGCTGCTGCACCGGAACAGACTGCGGCACCGGAACAGACTGCGGCACCGGAACAGGCTGCGGCACCGGAACAGGCTGCGGCTGTATGGGCTGAGGCTGCGCAAAAACGGGCTGCTGCGCGGGAGCGGGCGGCTGCTGCGCGGATACAGGCTGCGGCTGTGGTGCCGCCGTATAAGGCTGCTGCTGCGTAGGCGCAGTAGGCGCCGAGGACTGTGCCGCGGGCGTTGGCTGCACAAATTGCGGCTGAGCAAAGGGCTGCTGATTAAATTGCTGTCCTGCGGGCGGCTGTTGAGTAAACTGCGGCTGCCAGGCAGGCTGCTGGGCATATATATTTTGAGCTTGCGCATAAGGAGTTTGCGGTTGACCATACGGGGCCTGCGGCTGCGCGAACTGCTGCGCAGGCTGCGGATTTTGCGGCTGCGCGTAAGGATTGTGTTGTTGCTGAACATACGGATTCTGCGGCTGCTGAGCATAAGCGCCTTGCGGCTGCGCAAACGGGGTCTGCTGCGGCTGCGCAAACGGGGTCTGCGGCTGCGCAAACGGGGTCTGCGGCTGCGCAAACGGGGTCTGCGGATGCATATACGGGCTTTGCTGCTGGTTAAACTGCGGCTGCGCATAAGGGCTTTGCGGCTGCACGAACTGCTGCTGCTGCGCAAACGGATTCTGCGCTTGCGCATAAGCGGCCTGCGCCATGTACGCGGGAGCGGAATACTGATTGAATTGCGCGCCGCCGTTAGCCGCGTTTCCATAATAAAAATCAACGTCAGGCCGCGCTTCGGCTTCCTTGACGCGAATGACCTCCTCAAGCGTGTAGCCGTGAAGCTTGAGCGAAATGGCTATTGAGTCCACACCGGCGTCGAGCTCGGCAAACGCGTGGCGAAACACGGTCTTTGCTACCGCCTGCGAGCGGTCTTTATCCTTTAGATATGACAATGCAAGCGTAAAGACCGCATTATAGTGATTACGCAGCAATATCTCTTTTGTTTGACGCAAAAGCCCGTCGTTTTCCCAGTCCAAAAAATTGCCCCATTTCCTGAGCGCGCAAGCGCAAAGCCGATTTTATAGGCCGAATGAATAATTGCGCGCCCCGTATGCTCTTTGGTTCATATACTTCATAAGTATAGCATGAAGAATGTGAAGAAATCTACTGCTAAATGCGCGTTTAGCTTTTTATTTGTGACATTGTAGTGTATAATAGCGTACATGTAAATAAAATAGGGGTAGAACGATGTCGGACAGAGCACAGCGGAAGAAATTTTTTACAATGCGCAGCCAGCTAAAGGCGCTTATAGTTATCGCGGCGGTGATAACGGCGGTGGCCGTTATACTAATTGTGTTGAGCCACGACCCGCTATATAAAAATGAAAAAACCAAGGGCCTGTATGACGCGAGCGCGGAGATAGCCGCCGCAAAGGAGAAGCTCGGCGGCGTTAAGAGCGAGCTTATTGAAAAGAGCGGCGGCAAGGCTTTTAAAACGAGCCTCGTTTTTGAGGGAGTCGTCGCGCCGGAGGTAACCGAGCGCATTATAGCGCTTTTAAAGAGCTACGATATGGACGCGGTGTTTTGCGCCTCCGCCATAAACGCGGTGGAGAACGCGGATTCGCTCAATATGATAAAGGCCGCGGGCTATGAAATAGCCTGCTATAATATGAATGGCGAGACGCATGTTGACAGGCTTTCAACAGATGAAATGCTCTATGCCTTCTGCACGAGCGCAAGCTATATAAAGCAGGCGACGGGCGAGCAGCCAAAGCTTCTCCGCTGCCGGAATACCAAGTGCACCGATGCGCTTTTAAAGGCCGCGTTCGCCGCGGGCTACACAAATGTTATAGACGCCAAGTGCGAGGTGGGGCTAAAGAGCTTCTCGTCCTTCTCATCCGTTTCGCGCTATATAAATGATCAGGCGCAGGGCGCCATAATAGCCTTCCGCCTAACGGCCGAGAAGGAGGAGAGCGAGCAAACGCCCGCCGGTGAAACCGCCGCCGCTCCTGACATAACGCCCGCTGTGGAAACGACCGCTGCGCCAAAGCTCACGCCAACGCTCACAGGTCACGTTATGGCGCCTGCGGCGGAGCACACCGCAATACCCAAGGCGGATATGACGCCCTCGCCCTCGCCGCAGATGCACGCGAGCGCCTTGCCGTCATTAAGCCCAACCATGGCTCCAACGCCCGCGCCCACGCCGGAGGCCGAGCCGACGCCCGATGCGAGCGGCATAGTGAAGCACGACGAGGACTGGGTGGATATGGCGGAGCTTACGGAGCTTGAGCGCGCCGAGCTTATAGCCACATGGCTCATAAAGGCCAACGCGGAGGCTGAATACTGCGCCGAGGCGGACGAGCTGCGCGAAAAGAACTCAGGGCGCACAGCGCCGCTTCAAAGGACGGTTTATACAACAAAGCGCGGCGTGTGCCTGCTCTTTGGCGGTTTAAAGAAAAACGACGCGGAGCTTTCGGCGCTTTTAGCAAAGCTAAAGGAGCTAGGCGCAGTTGCAACATTTGCTGTGACCTATGACGAAGCCAAGAACTGCGAGGGCGCGATAAAAGCTGTCATACAGGCGGGACACGCCGTTGAGGCGGCGGTGCGCCCAAAGGAAGGCTCGGACTATTATCAGCTCTTTTCGCAGCTATATCTTTGCAGGCAATATCTTGCTGAGCATTATTCGCTAAAGCTTGGCGCGCTCATGGTAACGTTAGGCTCTTTGGATTTGCCCGTCATGGCGGAGGCCGCGAGCGCGGCGGGGGTGGAGCAGATAGGCTATCACAGCGCGGCGTCTCAGGCCGAGGCGGACAGGAGCCTTAGCGCGGCTCAAATAATGGGGAAGCTTTTCAGCAATGATCAGGCTTGCTTGCAGCGCGGGCATATATTCTATTTTCCGCTGAATAATTATACAAATTCGTCCACCGTATCAGAGCTTGTGGAAAGGGTGTTCCTTGAGCGCAATATATATCCTGCGTACACATTAAAGGAGCTATTGGATAAGGAGCTTATATATACATATCCTGTGGGCGCGGAGCTGTGGCAGGAGGGCATAGCGGACGTAAGGCCCGGCCACATAACAGATGAAAGCGCGCTTATGGACTTGATAGCCTCAAGATATTTGGGCTGCACCAACGCCTCGTCGATAGAAAACCTGCCCGGCTTTAGCGACGACGAGCGCGGCAGACTCAATAAGGACGGGCTTTTGGACACGAAGGACAGGGCGGTGTGCCTCACGTTCGACGATTGGGGCACAGATAGGGATATAGACCCTCTGCTCGAGGTGCTAAAGGCGCATAGCGTCAACGGGACGTTTTTCATACGCACCAATCATGTGGACGCAAACCCCAATCTTTTGCGCGCGATAGTCGCTGACGGCAACGAGGTGGGCACGCACACCCATGAGCACAGGCCGCTTTCGGATATGATAGGCGACACTATGGTGTACGAATCGCTCACCGAGGCCGAGGCCAACGCGCTTGAGGAGGATATATACCTGTCGTGGAAAACGCTCGCGGGCGTTATAGGCGATATGGAGGTGAACGGCAGATCCGCGCTGATAAAAATACTGCGTCCGCCAACGCTCGCCGTGAGCAAGCTTGGGCTTAGGAGCGCATTTGACCTTGGCCTTGAGTATGTCGCCAGCGGCAGCTATTCAACCCATGATTACGAGGCCGAAAGCGCGCAGGCGCTCTATGAGGATATTATCGAGCATTTAAGGCCCGGCGCGGTGCTTGTGCTGCACATGTCCGCACAGGCGAAAAACACCCCGGAGGCGCTCGATATGCTTTTTAATTATAATGAAAGCCTGCCTGAAAACGAAAGCTATACCTTTGCGCTTTTGGGCGATTATCTCGATGGCACAATAGACGTTAAGCACCCGTATTAAGCGGCGCGGAGGGCGTTTTGCGCAAAAATAGGAAATTGCGTTTTATGGCTTGATAGCTTATAATAATAATTTAACGAACCGGAAAGGAGTACGCCGATGGAGCATAAGCGCGGGAAGAAAAAATTCTTTGTTTTGCGCAGGCAGGTGCAGGTGCTAATAGGCGTTGCGCTCGTTGTTATAATAGCTATTATAATTCTCGTGCGGCTAAGCCGCGACCCGCTGTACGCTTACGCGGGCATGAAGGGCTCCTACGACGCTTCGGACGAAATAAAGGCCGCGCGCGAAAGGCTTGGCACGGGCGAGGCCGCGCGCATAACAAAGAGCGAATCCGCCGAGCATAAGGCGCTGCTCATATTTGAAAGCGTCGCCTCGGCGGAGGTGACGCAGCACATAATAGACACGCTGAGAAAATACGATATGGACGCCATATTCTGCGCCTCCGCAGTTGACTCTGTGGAGAATGCGGACGCCATGCAGCTTATAATTTCAAGAGGCTTTCGCCTTGGCAGCTATAATCTAAGAGGCGAGGCGAATATGCAAAAGCTCAGTCAGGACGAGCTTATAAATGTGTTCTGCACGAGCGGGCTCATAGTTAAATCCGTAACGGGCGTGCAGCCGGAGCTCGTGCGCTGCTATCACAGCGAATATACCAAGGACTTGCTTGAAGCCGCCTTTGCCAGCGGCTACAGCGAGGCTTACGACACGGATAACGAGCTTGATATAAGGAGCTTCGTGTCGTTTTCGTCGGTGCAGCGCTATATAAATAATCTAAATGTTGGCAGCATAGTGGCCTTCCGCCTGTCCGGCGAGGTATACGACGTCGCGGACGATGAAAAGCCGCCGGAGGCTCCTCCCGCGGTAGATAAGCAGGAGACGGTGCGCGATGAGGACTGGGTGGATATGGGCGCGCTCTCAGGTGATGAGCGGATAATGCTCATAGCCGATTGGCTCATTCGCGCCAACGCCGAGGCCGATTACACAAAGGAAAGCGTGATACTGCGCCAAAGCAACGCCGGCAATACTGTGGCGCTGCAAAAAACGATATACACAACCTCGCGCGCGACAACATTTATGTTCGCCGGGATACAGGATATTAACGAGGAGCTGACGGCTTTGCTCGCAAAGCTAAAGGAGCTTGGTCTTCGCGTCACCTTCGGCGTAACGCTTGAGGAGGCGCGCAAGTATGACGAGAGCATAAGGCTCATACGCGACGCCGGGCACGATATAGAGGTGGCGGTGCGGCCCAATGCCGAGTCCGACTTTTATCAGCTTTGCTCGCAGATACTTATATGCCGCGATTATTTAAATGATAATTACGGCGTCGTCGCGGGAAACGCGGTTATAAAGCTTGGCAACGCGGACTGCCTCGCGCTTGAGGAGGCGGCGAGCGCCACGGGAAGCATGCTCGTTGGCTATCAAAGCTCAATAGTGCAGGATAAGCATAAGGATTATATAGACGCGGGACTTGTGATAGACGAGCTTTTCAGCGAAAAAATACCAAGCCTTATGCGCGGGCAGGTGGTGTATTTCGCGATGAACCATTACACCGATGAGAAAATGCTTGCAAGGGTCACGGACGCCGTTTACACCCAAAAGGCCATATATCCGCCCGTAACGCTAAAGGAGCTTTGCGCCGACAAGGCGCTTGCCTACGCATATCCTGTGCCAAAGGAAGCCTATGTAAACGGCATGGAAGACATAGCGCCCGGCCATATTACAAGCAACGAGCAGCTTATGAACGCCATAGCGGGGCATTATCTCGGCACGCCCTACGCGCGCTTCAGCGATAATCTGCCCGGCTTTACCAATGATGAGCGCGGCCGCTTAAATAGAAAGGGCCTTGTTACAACGAATAACAGGGTCATATTCCTCACAATAGACGATTGGGGCACGGACGACACCATAGACCCGCTGCTGGACGTTTTAAGGGCGCACAACGCCAAGGCCACATTCTTCGTGCGCTCGAATATGGTCAATTCCAATCCCAATCTTTTGCGCGCCATAGTTATGGAAGGGCATGAGGTAGGCTCGCATACGAGCACGCATGTGCCGCTCGCCACCGACCCTGATGGCGACCTCGTGTATTCCTCGCTCACCGAGGCGGAGCAGGCCGTATTGAGGGAGGATCTGATGAAATCGTGGGAGGAGCTAAGAAACGTTATAGGCGATATGACGATAAACGGCCGCCCCGCGCTGACAAAGATATTCAGGCCACCCACGCTTTCTGTGAGCAAGGAAGGGCTTGAGGTGGTGTTTGACCTGGGCTTTGAGTATGTGGCGAGCGGCAGCTATTCAAGCCACGATTATGAAACTGAAGATCCTCAGACGCTTTATAAGGAGCTAAGGGAAAATATGCAGCCAGGCGCGGTGTTTGTGCTGCACATGTCCGGCAACGCACAGTATACGCCGGCGGCGCTTGAGCTTCTGTTCAGCTACAATGAGTCGCTGCCTGAGGATAAACGCTATGATTTTCAGCTTCTTGGGGACTATCTTGACGGCGTAAACGAAGTTGAGCACGCCTATTAAGGGAGATGCCTATGAAAAAAGATAAAAAGGTAATAGAGGACGTCCTCATAAAAACCAAGACGGACAGGCGCATACTTTCCTATGTGCCAGACCCTACGGGCGTTAGAAAAACTGTGGACAGGCGTGGTAATCCAGAGGAGATCCCCACCGATAATAACGCTTTGCGTGAGCGTATATCCGAAAGTGGCGCGCGCCACATAGCTGAATACGAGGTAGTGGTAAAGCTCACCTCATCGAGCGGCGCGACCCGCAGGATAAATTGCAGGAGCAAGGATATTTCAACCACCGGCATGCTGCTCGCGGTTGCCGATAAGCGCGACGCGGAGGCGATAAGCGGCGCTAAAAAGATTAAGCTCAGCTTTTCAATAACCCCCGGCTCAATGCCCGAGGGCTATGAGATGGACGTTAGGATAAAGGCGGCGTGTGCGCGCGTGAGGCCGCTTGCCGACGGCACATGCGAGCTTGGCATGTCGTTCACGGAAACGCTCGCCCAGTACGCAGACCGCCGCAAGAACAATAATATGGTTATAGTTTCAACGGTGAGCATGCTGTTTATAGGGCTTTTGATAGTGCTCATGCGAGTTGAGAGCATAATCTATTTCCAGTTCAACCGCCTGCTTTATACATATAGTATAGTGGCGGCGCTTTTTCTGCTAACTCGCTATATATTCGGCGCAATGTACAGACCCGTGCCGATAAACCCGGATTTTACGCCGGGAGTCACGATAATCATTCCCTGCTTCAATGAGGAGGAGTGGATAGACCGCACCATAACGAGCTGCATAAATCAGGATTATCCGCCGGACAGGCTTGAGGTCATAGTTGTTGACGACTGCTCGACGGACGGCTCTGTTAAAAAAATAAAAGAAACCATAAGACGGCTCAGCGAGGAGGGCGAGCGCTTCGACGTTTCAAAGCGGCTCCACTATGTTGTGCAGGAGCACAATATGGGCAAGCGCGACGCTATGGCGCGCGGGGTGCTGCTTGCAAAGCACGATTACGTTGTGTATGTCGATTCGGACAGCTTCCTTAATCCCTTTGCCATACGCGCGCTGGTGCAGCCCTTCCAGGACCCCAAGATGGGCGGCGTTTCCGGCCGGACGGACGTGGCCAACACCTATACCAATGCGCTCACGAAAATGCAGTCCGTCAGATACTATATAGCCTTTCGCATATTCAAGGCGGCGGAGGCGCGTTTTGACGCCGTGACCTGCCTTTCGGGGCCGCTTTCGTGCTACAAAAAAGAGATAGTGCTCGAAAATCTCGACGCGTGGCTCGACCAGCGCTTTTTGGGGCATAAGGCCACCTTTGGCGACGATAGAGCCATGACGAACTTCGTTTTAAGGCACCACCGCACATCATATCAGGATACGGCGGTGTGCTCAACGATAGTGCCAAACGATCATAAGGCGTTTTTAAAGCAGCAGATGCGCTGGAAGCGCTCGTGGCTGCGCGAATCCATGCTTGCGGGCAGCTTTATGTGGCGCAAGGAGCCTTTTATGGCGTTCTCATTCTATGTGGGCATGCTCGTGCCTATCGCGGCGCCTATAATAGTTATATACAATCTTATTTATGTGCCGCTTGTGCAGGGAACTTTCCCAACCACATTCATTTTGGGGCTTATAGCAATGGCGCTTTTGATGAGCTTTGCGCAGCTATTGCTAAGGCATTCAACAACGTGGCTGTTCGGTCTGCTCTTCTGCGTTTATTATGAGGCCGTGCTCCTGTGGCAGATGCCTATTGCATGGTTTACCTTCTGGAAATCCACATGGGGCACAAGAATGACCGAGGCGGACGTAAAAGCGGCCTCGCGCGCCGAAAAGCGAAGGCTTGAGCGCGAGGAGGAGGCAAGGGAGGATGAGTGGCTCGATGCCTGATAATATGGAGCATAAAACGCGGCTCGAAGACGAATATATCCCCGATCCCGCGCTGCTTAGCGTGAAGGATAAGAAAAAGGCCGTGCGCAGCATAGTTCAGGGGCTTGTGCTTTTGGCGCTCGTATTGCTGCTCGTAAGCTCGCTTATAGATTATCCTGTGTATAAGCCGTATCAATCGGCTGTGGAGCTGGTGCCAAGGAATGCTGACAATGGCTTTATCGCCATATCGTATTTCGGCGTGGCGCGCTCGGCGGACGAAACGCTTATATCGGTGAGCAAAATGCAGGAGCATCTTGAGGCGCTCAAGGCTTCCGGCTATGTGACTATAGACCAGCAGGATCTTTTCGATTATTATAATAAAGGCACGCCGCTCCCGGAGCGCGCGCTTTTCCTTCTTTATGAAGACGGCAGGCGCGACACGGCGATATTCGCGCAGCCGGTGCTTGAACAGCTTAATTTCTGCGCCACCATACTCACTTATGCAAACAACCTTGATAAGCGCGGCACAAAATTCCTTAGAACGGACGACCTAAAGCTGCTGGACAGGGGCTCGTTTTGGAATACGGGCACAAATGGCTATCGCCTTTCATATATAAATGTTTTTGACAGATATAATAGATATTTGGGCGAGATGACGGCGGCGGAGTTCAGCCTCATGGCAAAATACCTCGGCAGGGACTATAACCACTATCTAATGGACTTCATACGCGATGGAAACGACGTGCCGCTTGAAAGCTATTCAGCAATGACTCAGCGCGTTAATGAAGATTATGCGCTCATGAAGGAAACTTATGAAAGAGAGCTTGGCTATCTTCCGCGCCTGTATGTTTTGATGCATTCAAACACGGGGCAGTTCGCCACGAACGACCGCGTGAGCGGCATAAACGAAATAGCCCTGCGCGCCAGCTTTGAAGCGAATTTCAATCGCGAGGGCTTTTGCCTCAACAGAGCCGATACGGATAAATTCGACCTCACCCGTATGCAGCCGCAGGCATATTGGTCGACGAACCATCTTCTCATGCGCTGTTGGGACGATACCGGCCTTGCCATGTCGTTCGTGACGGGCGATGAAAAGCGCAATGCGCAATGGACGCTTTTAAACGGCGCGTGCGAGCATAAGCTGGATAAGCTCGTGCTGACAAGCCTTCCCTCGGCCGATGGCACGGTGCGCCTCGACCAGAGCGCAACACTGGCGGATTTTGAAATGAACGTGCGGCTCACGGGCAATAAGCTCGGCACGCAGCGCGTTTTCCTGCGCGCGGACGAGGCGCGGCAGGATTATCTATGCGTTGAGATACGCGACGATGTGCTATATATATATGAGGGAGCCGCCGGAGAGGAAACGGAGATATTCTCAATAGCGCTGAACAAATTATATGGCGTCGAGTATCAGTCCTACTATGAAAATAGCGAGGAAGCGCGCAAGGCGGCGGTGGACGCCAAGAAGAACTATGGCGAGTCCACGCTTGAAAACGCCATAATAATAAACAGCCTGGAGGAGGAGAAAACCTCTGCGGGCGAGGAAGCCTATATCCCGGCGCTCGACCTTAGAACGGCGGGCGATACGCGGCTTAGAATAATTATGCAGGGCAATAAGCTCACCGTCGCGTGCAACGATGTTGCGGCAGTTGAGGAAATGGCCGTAAACTGCCCGTCGTGGGGCTATGTGTTCCTTGGCGCAAGGAGCGGCTCCACCGTTGGCGGCTATAGCCAAAGAAATCTTGCCGACGATGTGTACGACGCGGTGTTTGAGGAGCTAAAGCTCACCACTCTCGACGGGAAAACCGTGCTTTACAACTATCTTCCAAACGACGCGGAGCTTGCGGGCCTGCGCGCCAAGGAAACGTGGAACTCGATAGTTGATTGGGTTATAGATAATTTATAAGGAATGAGTTTATGCGAAGAATTTTAGCGTATATCCTGGCGCTTATGGCGGCAATGAGCCTATCGGGCTGCAAAAGCTTATCTTCGGTAAAGCCGTCGGGCGCGCCGGATAACATCGTTATGCCGGCGGCAACGGCAGCTCAAACTCCCGCCGCACCGGCAGCGTCCGCGACGCCCGCGCCTGCGGAGGCTTCTGGCGCGCCGCAAAAAACGCCCGCGTGGCAGCTTGACGGCGCGCGGGATATATCCGTCTGGGCGACCTATTGGGATACCGCCGATATTATAGACGAGATAGCGCCTTACGCTCAGCGGCTCGGCGCGCTTTGCTATTTTGAAGCCTTCTTCGCGCCAAACGGCGAGCTTATAATGCCCGAAGCGCTAAGCGAGCTGTACGCGGCCGTTGAACAGGCGTATCCGGATAATCTCTGGGATAGCTATGTTACCTATGTAAACGATATACGGGACGATGCGAACGGCGGCAAATTCACGCTCAAGTCGCCCGACATACTATCGCCCTTTTTTAAGGACGAAGCCGCCATGGACGCGCATGCTGAGCAGCTTATTTCATTTGCTGTAGATAATGGCTTTGACGGCATTGAGATAGATTATGAAGCCATGCGCAAGAAGCCCTCGCTATGGCAGCCCTTCTGTGATTTTATCGCAAAGCTCTATTCGCGCGCCAATGAAACGGGGCTTTTGCTGCGCGTCGTGCTTGAGCCGAACACGCCCTTTGGCGAATATGTGTTCCCCAAGGGGCCAACTTACGTTATCATGTGCTACAATTTGCACGGCGGCCACAATGGCGAAGGGCCAAAGGCGGATTTCGATTTTCTTTCTGAGCTTATTGAGGCAGGCTCGTCGCTGCCGGGCAAGCGCATATACGCGCTCGCCACAGGCGGCTATGATTGGGATGATAAGGGCGAAGCCGTTCAGGTGACGCTTAGCGAGGCCTACGCGCTGTTTTCTGTTAGCGCCACGGACGCCACCGTGCGCGACTTAAATAGCGACGCGCTCAATTTCCATTATAATGATTCATCAGGCGCCGCCCATTCGGTGTGGTTTGCCGATACGCGCACGCTCGCCAGTTGGGCGGAATTTATCAAAGAAGCGGGCTTCATCGAGCTTGCTTATTGGAGGCTTGGCGGGAACTATATAGAGTAAAACGTGAACTTAAAATTTTTTTGCAACAAATCTCACTCTACACAGTCTTAATATTGTATGGAGGGCTTTCATGCGCACTGTAAGCGATGTGTACGATCAATACGCAAAGATGATCTATTTCACCGCGTTTGGCCTTTGCCACGACGGGGAGCTTGCTTGTGATGCGCTGCAAGTGGTGTTTGTGCGCGTTATGCAGCATGAGCGCATGGTGATGGGGCTTGGCGAGCGTCAGCTAAGGGCGTGGCTTTGCAAGGTGGCGCGCAACGCCATGCTTGACATGATAAAGAAAAACGCCCGCGAGACGCCCACCGAGGGCGTGGGCGAGGCCGTGCCGGACGGCGCGCAGCTTGAGGAGCTTTATATTCAAAAATGTGAGAGCGAGGCGCTTCTAAAGGCGCTTGAGGAGCTGCCGGAGCTGTATCGCACGCCAATAGAGCTGTGCTATTTTGCGGAGCTTTCCGGCAAAGAGGCCGCAAGGCTGCTTGGCATAAAGGAAAGCACGCTGCGCTCGCGCATAATGCGGGGCAAGGGCATGCTGAGCATAATGTTGGGAGGACGCGCATGAATAAGCTTGATGAAGCGCTATTTGCCCTTGGCAAAGAACAGGCGGAGAAGGCGGGCATTGCCGAAAATAAAGCGCGCGTGCTGAGGCTGGCCGCGCGAAACGGCCGCGCAAGGCCAAGCGCGCTGCCTTGCGCATTGGCGGCGGCAATGCTTGTAGCAGGGCTTGCGGCGGGCGTTATAGCGGAGCGCGAGGGCTGGCTCTATAGCGAGGTCCCGCTTTATCAGCTGCCCATGACCGATGGGCCGGAGCCCCAGTGCAGCGCAAAACCGCTTGAGCAGTGGAGCGAATATGTCGCGGAGGATATTTTGCTTGACAATATGCCCATAAACGCGGACACCACGACCTATCAGCTTAACTATATTCCGCTCGGCATGAAGGCGCACTGGGAGCACTCTATGGGCTTATTGGAGGTAAGCGACGAAAAGCATAGCCGCTCTATACTCGCCAAGCCCTGCTTACGCTTTGAATTGCTGCAAAATGAATGCGAAGGGCTTGCCGTTGGCTATGCACGCGCTATATACAGCCAAAATGAAGCGGGGGAGCTGAGCAGGGTCAACTGGGTGCTCAGGCTTAATCGGGACGTATATCTTCACGTCAGCACACAAGGGCTGATATACGAGGATTCAAAACTATTTGTAGAGTCTATTAAAGGGGGATAAAATGAAAAAATTTTTTCTCGTTATTCTGACGCTTGCGCTAAGCCTTTCCTTTGCTGTCACGGCGTTGGCTGCCGCGCCCATAACGATAGAGCCCATGCCGGAGGACGCGAGCTTCGCCTTGCAGGAGCTAAGCGTGCTCTGGCCAAACAACGCTTATCCGGACGACGTTGGCGGCATTGTTTATAATAACGCGCAGGGCAAGGCGATAGTTTTGCTGACGAATAATACCGCGGCGCGGCAGGCGGAGATAAGGCGGCTTATCAAGCACCATACAGCGCTGCAATTTTTTTCCTGCAAATATAGCTTTAAGCAGCTTAAAGCCGTGCAAGATGATATAGCGGCGCGCTATGGCTTTGGCGATAAAAGCGGCATTGCCGGCATAGGGATAGGCTGGAGCGGCGGCTCTGCGGGCAGCCCAGGCTTTGGCGTGAGCGGCTTTGAGCATCGCGTGGTAGTGCATATCGTCACGACACAAGCGTATAACAGGCTGCAAAGGGAGCTTTTGGCGAGGTATGGCGATATTGTGTACGCCGAGCTTACGAGCGGCTATAGCATTCCTCAAACGGACGAGGGCGCTTCAGACACGGACGCGGTGCCCATGCAGGCCGCGCAATATCAAACCATGCGCGTCGCGAGCGGCGAAGTGAATGTCCGCACCGGCCCCGATGTTGAGCTGTATCCTGTGAAGTGCGTGTTGAAGCGCGGCGAGGTCGTTGAGGTGGTGGGCGAGCGCGGCAAGTGGCTTGAGATAAGGCGCGGCAGCGCGTCCGGCTACGCTTACGCTGATTATCTAAAGCCGGAGGGCGAAACGCTGCGCTTTGCTACAGAGCGGGTGAATGTGCGCAAGGGCGCGAGCGCTTCAAGCGAGCTGCTTGGCGTGCTTGAGGCGGGCGAGGCCGTTTCATACGTCAAAAGGGCGAACGGCTGGGCGAAGGTGAGCTATAAGGGCCAAACAGGCTATGTTTACGCAAAATACCTCACGGCGAGCCGTTCAAATTGCTTTTTTAAGCACCCCCTTGCAGAGCTTATAGGTAAAAAGAATATAAAGAGCGTTTATTATTCGTACGCGCCCGTATGGCTCCCAAATATCCAGGACGCGGGGACGCCGCGCCTTAGCGTGACATATAATATACGCATGAGCGAAGGCGCGGCCTCGGTGACGGTATACGGCTTCGCGTCAGCGTCGGAGGCGCTTTTGGCGCGCAAGGCCATAGAAACGCAGGTAGATTTTGCTGATGTGTCGCAATTCTATTATCAAAACGGAAGCGAAATCATTGTGCTGTCCACTCAACCCGCTGACGGCGCGGCATACACGCAAGACCAAGCGAAGCTGGTTGAAAGAATAGCCCATGCCATAGCGGATCTATACGGAAAGGAACTCGCGCGTTGAGCGATTAGCTTAATGAGCGCGGGCGCAAAGCGGGAGCGCGTATCTTGCGGGCAAACAGGCGCTGCTTTTGACTTAAAAAGCATGCTTGCCACGGCTCGACAACGTGTTTTATGGCGCGAACGGTCAAGAAAATGAAGCCGAGGCATACGAAAAAAGGCGATGCTGGAAATAGCCGGATAAAAGCCTTTCGCCAAGAGACTCGATTTCAGGCCGTCTCGCGCGGTTATCAAAGCCGTGGCAACTCGCCATTATCTGAGCGGATAGTCCGTGATAATATTTGATTTTAGGAGAGCGTGATAAATGGGAGATAAGCCGGAACAGGACTTGCACGTTTTTTGCTTGCCTAGGAGAACAAAAGAGAATATAGCCAAAAATCCGAAATTGCATGTGCCGCAATCGGTACTGCAAATGCACGAGCGAAGTAAAGCGGAACGGCATAATTCAGCCCGTCAATCGGGCGAGCATAAAGAAACAAACACATAAGCTCTTTTATCTTAAAAAATCCACCAGCTCCGCGCCGGTTTTAAACTTGTGCTCGCGAACAAAACGCTCCGCCTCCTCGTATGACTTGGATTCTATGAGCTGAAGAATTTTTTCATGATCCTGCATTGAATCCTTGGTGCTCGTGAGCTGAACGGGGAGAAGCGCCTTGGCTATCTGCCATTTGGTCCATTGGGTCTGTATGGCGTTATAAAGCTGATTGTTGCCGCAGTGGGAATATATGGCCATGTGAAAGCAAACGTTCACGGTGCTCGCCCTGCGCGCGTCCTGCGCGTAAATCTCACCGAACTGCTCGTTGAGCTCGCGCAGCTTATTTAAATCCTCGGCGGTGATATGATCTATGCTA
>CAZZNN010000005.1:0-32771 GCA_964655605.1 uncultured Oscillospiraceae bacterium | reverse complement strand
GCGAACAATACGACATCGAGCGTTACTTCCTCTATGGAAGCTTGAGTGCGGCTCGTATCCGTATGCAAAAACATGGCCGCGATAATGCCCGTGGACTCGTCTGTAACAGGAGCCATAAGCGTCATAACCGGAATTGCGAGCACGCTTTTGAGCGTTTCGCTGCTCACGCTCACGCCCGTTTCCCCGCTTAACACTCCGGACGCCTGCTCGGTGAAATCCACATCCTCAAGGCCTATCCATTTGCTCCTTGAATCCGAGTCCATTATGGTGACGTGCCCAAGCTTTTCATCGCGAAACCAGAGCTGGAGCACCGCGTCATACTTGCGGGAGATCGTGAGCAGCTCCTCCTTTGCAACAGGACGCTTATCATCGTCTACATAACGGACGGTTATTATTGTGTTTATTTCCTCGGCCTCACGCCGAAGCTCATCTTCTTTTTCGCTTATGTATTGATTTTTGAATACAGCGCTGAGCGATACCCCCAAGATAGCAAGTATCGCAAGCGTGACCGCCAGATACCCGGCCATCATTCGCGAAAAAAGCGTTCTAAACATATTTCCTTATCTTTGCGGCTCGAATTTATATCCTACGCCCCAAACCGTGCGAAGCCAACTCTCCTTATCGCCAAGCTTTTCCCTTATGCGCTTGACGTGAACGTCCACCGTGCGGGAATCGCCAAAGAAATCAAAACCCCACACCTGCTCTAAAAGCTGCTCGCGCGTGAATACCTTGCCTTCTCTTGCGGCGAGGAAATAAAGCAGCTCTATTTCCTTGGGCGGCATTTCAATCTGCTTGCCCTCAAGCATTACCGAATAATTATCGAGCGACACCGAAAGCCCCTCAAAGGATACGCAGCGCTCACTGTCGCTTCCGCCCGCGCGTCTTAATACGGCCTTCACTCTCGCGGCAAGCTCCTTCCCGTCGAAGGGCTTTACAACATAATCGTCCGCGCCATGGTCAAGACCCTGTATTCTATCTATCGTATCGCTCTTTGCCGTAAGCATTATCACCGGCACGGAACTATCTTTTCTTATCTGCTCAAGCACCTGCCAGCCATCGAGCCCCGGAAGCATGACGTCGAGAATTACAAGCTGCGGCTGGCATTCGCGAAAGCGTCTTATCGCCTCGTCGCCACGCTCGCAGGTATATACGTTGTACCCCTCTTTTCTAAGGTACATCTCCAATATTGTCAACACATTTTTATCATCGTCTATTGCAAGAATGCTGTAATGATTCTCCACACTGCCGCCTCCTTAAAGCGATTTTATTTTTATGCCGTTTTGACTCAAAAGCTCGGCGGTAACGCCGTTGCCCTCTATGAGTTTGCCGCAAAATGTTCCGTCGTACACTTTTTGAAAGCCGCATGACGGGCTGTGCGCCTTGAGTATCACCTCGGTTATGCCGTTTTGCCTGCAAAACTCCAGCATTTTCTTTGCGCCCGAAATGAAATACTCGCTCACGTCCCCGCCATCGCGGCTGACGACGCTGTCTTTTTCTGATAAGACGCCGGCCGCCGTGCCTTTTATCTCGCTCGGAGTGCGTGGCGTAGTCATGCCGCCCTCAACCTCCGGACAAAAAGGCAATGCTTCGCCGCGCTCAACTAACAGGGCTATTCCCTCATTTAGCTTAGCTTCGCCGTCATACCTGCATTTGCGCCCCGCAAGGCACGCTGACACCGCTATCATACATTAAGTCCTTTCACGGCATTTACATATATAAATTAACATGAAAATATGTACGCCGTATGAATACACTCGGACAATTTATCTAATTATAGCACGTCAGGCGCTCATTCCGCCTGATTTTCAGCCGCCGCGCTTTAACGAGTCTGCGCACGCTCAGCTTTCCTGCCTGAGCTGCACCACAGTAACGCCCGCGTCGCCCTCGCCGTAATTGCCCATACGAAAGCTTTTTACACAGCGGTGCTTCTTTAGATACCCCTGTATACCCGCCCTTAACGCGCCGGTACCCTTGCCATGAATAATATTCACCTCGGTGAGTCCCGCCGAGCGCGCGTCATCAAGATACCTATCCACCACTATCTGGGCATCGTCCACCATCATGCCGCGAATATCAAGCTCCAGGCCAACGGTTTTCGTCATGAGCTTTGATTTAACCGTTCCCTTTGCTGGCGCTTCCTCCTCGGCGGCGCGAAGATCACTCAGCGCGACGCTCATTTTTAGTATGCCCGCCTGAACGAGCACCTCGCCCTTTGAATCGCAAGGCGCAAGCACTGTGGCCTTTTTGTCGAGCGACGCGACGAGCACCGTTTGCCCAACGCTTACCTTCGTGAGCGGCGCTTTATCCATCGCGGACTTTGCTTTATCCTCAAGCGGCTCCGCAAGCGAGTTTTCAACTGAGCGCATAGCGTCGCGCGAAGCCTGAATAACTCTATCGGCGGCGCTCCTGTCTATATCCTTGAGCTGCCTTATTTGAACAATTAGCTTTTCCATCTCGCGCTTTGTCTCACTGACAATGCGCTTTGAATCCTCCTTGGCCTTGGCGCGAAGCTTATCGCGCTCGTCGTCTATCCGCTTGCGCTCTTTTTCGGCATCCGCGCGCAGCTTTTCAAGCTCAACGCGCGCCTCCTGCGCCATCTGCCGCTCATGCTCGGCTATCTTATGCTGGGACTGCGCGCTTGAGATTATATCCTCAAATTTAACGTCCTCGCCCTTTAGAAACTGGCGCGCCTTGTCTATCATGCCGTCCGCAAGCCCCAAGCGCTTTGATATTTCAAAGGCGTTGGACTTGCCGGGTATGCCTATAAAAAGCTTATAGGTTGGGCAAAGCTTATCAACGTCAAATTCCATGGACGCATTTTCAATGCCCTCGCGCGTTAGCGCAAAAGCCTTCACCTCGCTATAGTGCGTAGTGCACAGACATATAGTTTTTCTATCATGTAATTCCTCAAGTATGCTCATTGCAAGCGCCGCGCCCTCGAGCGGGTCCGTGCCCGCGCCAAGCTCATCGAGCAGCACCAGCGAATGAGAATCGGCCTTATTTAATATCGCCACTATGTGCGACATGTGCGACGAGAATGTTGAAAGCGACTGCTCTATGGACTGCTCGTCGCCTATATCGGCAAACACATCGAAAAACACCGAAACCTCGCTGCCGTCGGACGCGGGGATAAACATGCCGCTTTGCGCCATAAGCGTTAAAAGACCCACGGTTTTAAGCGCCACCGTTTTGCCGCCCGTGTTGGGGCCGGTGATTATAAGCTCTGTAAAATCATCGCCCACCCAAATATCCAGCGGCACTACGCTCTCTTTATTTATGAGCGGGTGTCTGCCGCGCACTATCCTTATGCGGCCCTCGTCATTTAGCTCCGGCCGCACGGCTCTCATCTCGTGCGCGAGCGCCGCCTTTGCAAATACCAAGTCTATGCTGCCCATGATAGCCATATTCTCGGCTATATCATCGGCATAAGGCACTATCATGGCGGTAAGCTCCGTTAAAATGCGCTCTATCTCTTCGGCTTCCTCGCTCAAAAGCTTTTTATATTCATTTCCAAGCTCCACAACCGCGTTAGGCTCAATAAACAGCGTTGCGCCGCTGCCGCTTTGATCGTGGATAAGCCCTGGCACGTTCTGGCGGTACTCCTGCTTTACGGGGATAACGAAGCGTCCGTTTCTGATTGTTATGAGCGGATCCTGGAGATATTTTTGATATGTTGAGGAGCGTATCATATTGTTGAGCTTTTCACGCACCTTCTCATTGGCAAGGCGCATAGCGCGCCTTATGCGCGAGAGCGCTATACTCGCGCCATCGAAAATCTCGTCCTCGCTGATTATGCAGCGGTTTATTTCCTCCTCCACGCTCCTGTGCGTGACAAGAAGATTAGCCATATTCACAAGATAGCCTTCATTATCGCCCCTAATTATAAGCTCACGCGCTATGCTTGCGGCTTTTAGGCATTTGGCTATGCCCAAAAGCTCTCCCGTTGAAAGGAACAGCGCCGCCTTTGAGCGTTTGAGGCATTCGCGCATATCCGGGAACGCGTCTATTGGCGACTGACCGGTTCGCGAAAACAGCTCTGAGGCTTCCGCCGTAAGCTGCAGCGCCGTGCGCACATCCTCAATATTGCTTGAAGGTTCAAGCTCGCCGGCAAGCTCCATGCCGACGCAGCATACGGTTTTTTCTTTTAATTTGGCGAGTATTTTATCATACTCAAGCGTTTTATATAATCTTGCTTCCATAAAACAAATCCTTTTTTAGTCTATTGCGCGCGACCAATGCCCGCGCGTGGTGTCCTTGTTTGGCGCATAGCCCTCGCCCCCGTTATTGAGCGCGCGCTTTAGCTCGTAAACCAGCTTGCCCGCTTGAGCCGCGCCCTCAGTTCTAAACTCGGCCAAAGCTATTGTGGGCGGGGCAAGCTTGGCTAAGTGCGCTATAATATCTGTAGGAACGCAATTTAGCACGCGCACGAGGCAGCCGTCCGCCTGCGAGATATTTGAAAGCGGAAACTCTCTGCCGGCTTCGTCCGTAAGCGCGCCCGCGACGCCATTGCAATTTTTGCAGCCCATATATTCTTTTACCGGACAATGCTTTAGCTGCATGAGCATTGTCCTTCCATAAGCCTTTACCCCGCCGCCATTTTTTAGTATATCACTAAGCTGCGGCTTTGTCAGTTCCTCGGAGGCAATAAAATCGGTGAACCCAAGGCGCTGATAACACGCCCACGTAATGCTGTTCAAAATATTCATCGCGCTTGACGCTATTTTTATCTCAAGGGCGTCCATAAGCCTTATCTGGCCAAGGTTTGACGCTATCGCGCCATCGACGAGCTCGCTTGTAAGCAGCGCCGCGATCTTCGCCGTTTCGGCGGGATCAATGACGCACACGGGGAGCGCGAGGAGCAGCTTCGCTTTCTTTCTTATAGGCGCAAGCCGCCTTATAAGCTTATCGTCATAGCTCACGGGTTCGAGCGCAACATAATCCGCGCCCGCCGCGCACACGGCCTGAGCCTGCTCATAGTCGCGCACGAGCGCAAGCACCTTGGTTTGCCCAAGGTTAGAATCAAGCATCGGCTTTATATCAACAGACCCGACAGCAAGCGGCCTTTGCTGCGTAAGCTTGGCCGAAAGCATATTGACGGCCTGCCTTCTAAGCTCGTTTAGCTCGCTTATTGGCATGAATGCATCGCTATCGCATTCAATAGCGCATTGAGCGCAATGAAACGGCGTGCCGCCGAGCTTTTCAAGCTGCTGCCTATAGCGCATAGCGCTGTCCGGACGCGGTTTATTTGCGCGCTCGACAGTTTTCCCTTGAGCCATGCACTCAATCCCGTCAGCGCTTATTTTCACAAAAGCTATTTCGTTAACCTTTAGCCGCGCTGATATTTTCGCGGTGCGAGTGCGCTCCTTATTTAAGGTTTGAGCGGCTTCATCAAGCAATTCAGGGCTTGGGTCGCTCACGGCAACGCAGCCGGTAACTCCACCGTCGCCATAATAATAGCCGGTGCGCTTGCCGCCTCTTGAAAACATTCCCATCATTTTTGCAATGCTCTGTTTCTGCTCCGCGACGCTCGCGCCGTCTATAGCCTGGCGATACGCGCGGGTGACTATTGCCACATACTCGGGGCGCTTCATGCGTCCTTCGAGCTTTATGCAGCTCACCCCCGCCGTTTTGAAATCCTCAACGTGCTCTAGCATGCACATATCAGACAGGCTGAGCGCATAATCATTTTCTTGCGGAACGCCAAACGCGCTCATGCGCTTTCTGCACGGCTGCGCACACGTTCCGCGATTGCCGCTGCGCTCGCCCGCCATAGATGAAAACAGGCAGTTGCCGGAAAAACTCATGCACATTGCGCCGTGCGCGAACACCTCAATATCAAGGCTCGTCGCGCTGCAAAGGCGTTTTAGCTCCTTCATGGGTACCTCACGTGATAGCACCGCGCGCTTTACGCCGAGCGCTTCAAGCACTAGAAGGCCGTTTGAATCGTGTATGCCCATCTGAGTGCTAGCGTGAACGTCGAGGTTAGGTATCTGCCTTCTTATTTCGCATGCGAGGCCGAAATCCTGCACGATAACCGCGTCCGCGCCCATGCGGTAAAGCATTGCGGCATACTCCACTGCGCGCTGAAATTCTTTATCGAATATAAGCGTGTTAACCGTGATATAGGTTTTTATATCGCCAAGACGGCAATAATCTAGCGCGGCTTTAAGCTCGTCGCCTTCAAAGTTGCCCGCAAACCGCCTTGCGCTAAAGCTCCCCGTGCCGAAATACACAGCGTCCGCGCCGTTTAGCGCGGCGGCTTTTAAGCTATCCATGCTTCCTGCCGGCGATAAAAGTTCCATAGTCTACCTCAACATAATATGAATAAACTCGGAAGGAATTTTCCTGCCGAGTTTTATAATAGCATAATCTTTTTATTTTGTCGTTACCGGAGTTTTTTCAAAGGGACGTTTGACCGGTGCGGACGCGCTTTTGGGCATTTCACGAAGCTGGGATATGCGCGATTCCAAAGCGTCGTAATCGGCGCGAAGCTTGTGATATTCATCGGACATATTCAGAGCCGCCAAAAGCGTGCAATTAGCGGTGCTCAGCGTGGGATACTCCCGCTGCACCTCCGCTATTTTGTTATTAACAAATTCGGAGATCTCTCTTATGTAGCTTTCGTTTTCATCGCTCGCCAGTCTGAAGCTTTGCCCGCCGACGTATACTGTAACGCGGGTTTTATCCATATACACCCACCACCTTGATGCGATTATACAACATACTGTGGTCACTTGCAATAGAAATTCACAATTTTACTAAAAAATGTTTATATATAGTGTATTTCATCATTTTCAGGCACAAGACTATTCCGCTTTTTCGAGCGAAACGGACACATCGCATAAGCCGTCTGAATCCGTCAACGATATGAGCTGTCTAAATTCCTTTTCCATTTCTATGGCTTGCGTATCCTCGCCAAGCGCATTCTTTAGGTTATTCACAGACGCGTCCACATGGGCGTATGAGAGCTTGCCCAAGTCGTCAAGCGCGAAGGCGAGCGGCGCATACACTTTGGGGAACCAATTCATATATTCGCTATAAGCTTTTTTATATTGCTCCAAAAGCAGCTTTCGGCTCTCGCTTGCCTGGTCATCATCGCCGCTTTGACAGTGCGGCATTTTAAAGCGCAATGTGAACGCGGTTACCGCGCCGTTTGACAGCGAGAGTATGAGTTCGCCTTGGCAATTTTGGTATTCTTCGATTCCATAGATCGCTATACGCTCACTTGCGCTCTTTTCATTGAGCTTTGCCTCCAGGCCATTTTTGGCAGCGGAAGAAATAAAGGCTTCGCGGCTCAAAACGGGCGTTTCATCGGTTTGGCTCGCCGCCAAAGCGTCCTTGCCCGCCGCGCCGAATGAGCCAATTAGCTTTGAGCCTTGCTCGGACATTATAAAAAGCGCTATGCAGCACGCCACAAGCGTTACGGTAAGCAATATGCCGGCAAGCTTGCCGCCGTCCTTATTTTTCTTCTCCATCGGTCAACCTCGTTATGCCATCTGAAATCATATCTATTAGCCGCTCAGGCGTTTTCGTGTTTTCAAGCCTATTTAGCGCTGCGAGGAAGTAATCGGGCAGCGGCGCGCGAAAGCACATCCGTTCATTGCTTCTTGGGTGAGTAAGCGCTAGCGCTGCGGCATGGAGAAGCTGCCCGTCCGCGCCGAGCTTATCCCTGTCGCCCGCGCCGTACACCTCGTCGCACGCGACTGGGTGCTTGATATATGCCATGTGAACGCGTATCTGATGCGTGCGGCCGCTTTCAAGGCGCACGAGCAGCAATGTGAACGCACCATAGCGCTTTACAACGCGCCAATTCGTCACCGCGTCGCGGCCGTTTGGCACGACGGCCATCTTTTTTCTATCTATGGGGTGACGGCCTATGGGCGCGTCTATGCGCCCTGAATCCTCCTTGAGATTTCCCTCCACTATCGTTAAATACACTCTATGGGCCGTGTGCGCCTTAATCTGCTCCGCAAGCGAGCGGTGCGCCATATCGTTCTTGGCAATCACGATAAGCCCCGAGGTAAGCTTGTCAAGCCGGTGAACAATACCGGGGCGCATTTCCCCGCCTATGCCCGAAAGGTCTTTAGTGTGAAACATAACGGCGTTCACGAGCGTGCCGTTTTCATTGCCCGGCGCAGGGTGCACGACCATGCCCTTGGCTTTATTTATAACCAATATATCCGTATCCTCGTAAACGACGTTCAATGGGATGTTTTCCGGCGTTATATCGACCGGCGCAGGCGGTGCGAAGGCTATTTCCACCGTGTCTCCCGCTTTTAGCTTTTGGTTCGCCTTGGTAGCGGCGCCATTTACGAGCACCGCGCCTGCGTCTATAAGCTTTTTTATATACGAACGCGTTTCAGAGCAGTTGTTGGCTGCGAAAACGTCAAGGCGCTCACCGCCGTTTTCGACCGTAAGCGATAATACTTCCGTCTCATCTATTAAATTAAACCCGCCCTGAACCGTCATTTGTTTCTTCGCCGGCTTTTTCCCCGTTTTGAGCTTCGGGCTTCTTTTTGGACAAGCTGCGCTCCCAATCGTCCATAAGCGCCTTGCCCTTTTTAGTAAAGAGCAAATCTATCAGCAAAATGCCCGCGCCAACGGTTATAGCGCTGTCCGCAACATTGAAAACAGGGAAATCTATAAGCACGAAATAGAGCATATCGCGCACGTAACCCAAGAATACCCTATCTACGAGATTGCCAAGCGCGCCCGCGAGAATTAGCGCGAACGCTATCCTTATGAGCGTATGAAGCTTTGAATAATTCTTTATCAAAAACCATATAAGCAATGCGCACAGCAATATGCTGATGGCGGTTAGAAACCATGTTGCGCCGCCGAGCACGCCCCACGCCGCACCGGTGTTTTTAACGTATGATAGGTTAAATACGCCGTCGAAAATAACGAACGTACTGTTTTCAAGCTTTGTGAGCCACGCCTCGCACGCGAGCTTGCTCGCCTGATCGAGAACGATAACGGCAAGCGAGATAAAAATTACCAGCATTATTCCTCCATGTTCAACCCGCTTCGCGGGTATTGAGATACCATTTGTCTATATTCTTTAGTATATCAGGTTTTCTCACATCTGTAAGCCCCTTTAGCTCAGAAGTGTAAACAATGCTGTTGAGCCGGAAATACAGCGTTATAAATGGCAGCTCTGACGTGAACATAGCCTGGAGCTGAGCGGAATTATATCTGTAATCCGCTTCGGAAGCGCTTTTTAGCAAATTCACCGTCAGCTTCGTAAGCGCGGCATTTGAATAGCCGCCATAATTTCTGCCGCCTGATTCAGAAACAAATTCTGTAATATCCGCGTCGCGCGACACATTGAAGCCTGCGAGCGCAAGGTCGAAATCTCCCGTTTCAATGGCGGTAACATATTCGTTTTCAGTGCCAAAGGCGCTGTATGCAAGCTTAACTATCTCAATGTCTATACCAACCTGCATAAGCTGCAACTTGATAAGCTCCGCCGCCTCAGAGCGAGTGGCGTCGGTAGAATCGTTAACTATAAGGCGCAGCTTCAGCTTTTGATATGCTGAGCCGTCCTTCTCGGCAATGCCGTCGCCGTCTATATCCTTATAGCCCGCTTCCTCAAGCAGCGCGACGGATTTTTCCATGCTATAGTCATAGATCTTATATTTGCTGTCATAGAGCCATGAATCCGGCGCAACCGGCACGTCTGCCTCCTGCGCGCGGTTCATATACACGTTTGTGATTATTCTGCCGCGATTGAGCCCATATATTATAGCTTTGCGCACATTTAAATCGCGCAGCGCCACGTTATCAAAATTAACGAGCATCACCTCAACGTTCTGCGTGAGCATATCAAGCACCGTCGTGGCCTGATCCTGCCCATACTTGCCCGCCGATACCTGCGAGGTCTGCACAAAATCTAGCTGCCCCGCCTGATATGAGGCAAGCGCCACATCGCTGCTCTCGCGCTCATAAAAGGTGATGTTATCTATATACGGGCGCTGCCGCCACCAGCCGTCATTGACGGTGAGCCTTATTTGCTCGCCGCTCGAATAGACATATTTATATGGACCCGTGCCCACCGGCACGTTTGCGTTTTCAACTCCGCTCTTTTCTATTGGGAATGTGAGCGCGTAAAGCGAGGCTATGCCCGGAAGATACATCGTTACCTTAACGGTGCTCGCGTCCGTCTTTTCTATGCTTTCTATGCGATTCAGGCAATATGAATAATAGGACGAATCGCCCATCACCTTTAGCTTTTCATAAGTGAATATCACGTCGTCGGCGTCCACCATCGTGCCATCGTCCTGCCAGGCCGCGGCGGCTCTTATCTTAACCGTCCAAACGCGGCCAGAATCGTCGCACGACCAGCTTTCTGCTATGGCGGGCGTACACATACCCTGCTTGTCTATTGAAATGAGCCCTTCATATATAAGTGAGAAGAAGGCGAGCATCTCCTCCGTGTTCACATGAAGCGGATCCGTTATATCAACATTGACCGGCATGGACAGTCTAAGCTCGCCGCCCTCGGCCGCAACAGGGTCGGGCGCTTGAGTGGGCGCGGGCGTGCGGACGATTTTTTGAGTCGTCTCCGCTTTCTTGCACGAGCAAGCGCACAGCGCGAAAAGCGAAAGTATTACGCATAAATATTTTTTAAAATGAATCTTCATATAAATCCTTATATTTCACATACGCCGCAAGCACATTCTCAACATACGCGCCCGTCTGAGCGAACGGAATATCCTCCGTATCGGAAGTTTTCGTCACCTTGCCCGAAGCGAGCCATTTATCCACATTGCCCGGCCCCGCGTTATAGGCCATGAGCGCAAGCTCGCGGCTTTCGTATTTATTCACCAAATTATTCAGATACCAGCAGCCAAGCTCAATATTTAAGGCCGGCTCGCGCAGCCTATCAAGCGAATCAAGCTCGGAATCATACACCTTTTCATATATCCACTTGCCCGTATCGGGCATTAGCTGCATTAGCCCTATTGCGCCTTTTTCGGAAACGGCCACGTTTCTGTTGGAGCTTTCGCAATGAATTACGGCGGCTACAAAATGAGGGTCGAGCGAATATTCCTCAGAATACAGCTTTATCTCATCAGGATACTCCAGCTTATACACCCTGCGCTCAAAATACGGGTTCAACACAGCCGCCGCCGTTATTAGCAATAAAAGCGCGAGCGCCAATACTCCAAGCAGCTTTACAGCATTACGTTTTTTTGATTTTTTTCGCTGTCCCATTATATAGCGCATCGACCTTTCCGATAAGCTCGCTCACGCTGCCATCATTTTCTATTATTATGTCCGCATGACGTTTTTTTTCTTCCTGCGGGCATTGCGCGGCCATGCGCGCGAGCACGCTTTGCCTCGTTGCTCCGTCCCGCGCCATGGCGCGTGCAAGCCTTATTTCATCGTCCGCCACGACGAGCCATACCTCGTCCACCTCTTTATTTGCGCCTATCTCTATCAAAAGCGGCACGTCCCACACAATGACGGCGCTTGCGCTGCTTTCGCGCCTTGTTTGCTCGCGCATGCTATCCATTATGAGCGGATGCAGGATTTTGTTCAGCGCGTCAAGCTTCTGCGGGTTTGAAAAAACCAGCTCGGCAAGGCGTTTTCTATCGAGCTCGCCATCTTGCGCCAACACGCAATCGCCAAATTCCGCTTTAATTTTTGCAAGCCCTTCGCTGCCTTTTTTCGTTACCTCACGCGCTGTCGCGTCGGCGTCGAGCACTCTTGCGCCAAGCTCAAGAAGCCTTTTTGAAACCGTTGACTTGCCGGACGCTATTGAGCCTGTTAATCCGATAAGGCGCACCCCTTGTTTACCTCCGCTATTTCGCTTCGTTCCAATTTTTTGCGCTGTGCACGTCCGCCAAAAGCTTTACCTTTAGCTGCGCAACGCCTTCCATGCACTCTTTTAGCAGCGCCTTCACGCGCTCGGCCTCAACTTGGGGCGCTTCTATTATCAATTCGTCATGCACCTGCAAAATAAGGCGCGACTTTAGCTTTTCTTTTTTAAGCGCCGCGTCCACATTGACCATGGCGAGCTTTATTATATCCGCCGCAGTACCCTGAATGGGCATGTTCATCGCCACGCGCTCACCAAAAGAGCGCATGTTGAAGTTGGAGGAGGAAAGCTCCGGCAAATCACGCCTGCGGCCATACATCGTGGTGGCATAGCCAAGCTTTTTGCCGCGCTCGACGCTTTGCTTCATATAATTGCGTATGCCCTCATATCTTTCAAGATAACGCTCTATAAACGACGCGGCCTCCTTGGGCGACGTGTGGATATTATTGGCAAGACCGAAGGCGCTTATGCCATACACAATGCCAAAATTGACGGCTTTTGCCGCCGAGCGCTGCTCCTTTGTTACCTTATCAAGCTCAGTGCCGAACACCTCTGCCGCCGTGGACGCATGAATATCGGCGCCGCTGTTGAAGGCGGCTATCATTCTTTCATCGCCGCTTATATGCGCAAGCAGCCTAAGCTCAATCTGCGAATAGTCGGCGTCCACAAGCACACAGCCTTCCTTGGCGACGAACGCGCGGCGTATTTCCCTGCCGACCTCCGTGCGAACGGGAATATTCTGCAAATTCGGCTCGGTGCTCGATATTCTTCCCGTTGCGGTGACATTTTGATTGAAGGTGGAGTGTATGCGCGAGTCATTATCTTGACGCGCGAGCGTGAGCATAGCGTCCACAAATGTGCTCTTTAGCTTTGCAACAAAGCGATAATCGAGTATCAGCGGCACTATGTCGTGCTCATTCGCCAGCTTTTCAAGCACGGCGGCGTCCGTTGAATAGCCGGATTTATTCTTCTTTTGCGGCGTGAGCTTTAGCTTTTCAAATAATATTACGGAAAGCTGCTTTGGCGAAAGTATATTGAATTTTTCCCCAGCCATTGAATATATGCTGTCCGACAATCTGCTCATCTGCCTGCCAAAATCAGCCGACATATCCTCAAGCGCAGACGCGTCTACCATAAAGCCGCGCTGCTCCATATCGAAAAGCACATCTATGAGCGGCAGCTCAATATTCTTGTATACGCCCATCAGCCCCTTTGTCTCAAGCTCGGCCGTAAGCTTATTATAGAGCGCAAACAAGGGCGCGGCGCCATCTGCCTTAACGCCAAGTTGCTCCAAAATGAGTGCGGCTAACGAGTCGGCGGGGTGTATTGCGTTTATGAGATAATCGGCTATCATTGCATCAAATTTGGTGCAAGTAAACTCTATTCCAAATTTGGAGCACAGGTGCATGGCGCGCTTTGCGTCGAACACGAGCTTGCCTATTTTGTCCGAGCGCAGTATTTTACTTAGCGCTAAAAACACGTCCTGAGCGTCGAGGCCGGTTTCAAAGAGCGTCGCGCCGAGCACTATCTCATATTCCTCTTTTTCATCGGCGGCTATATAGAATCTGTCGCCTATATCAAGCGCAACAAGCTTTGCGTTCTCAAGTTTTGTTATGAGCGCGCTCAATCCCGCTTCATCGGAAACGGTAACGCGCTTTGCGGGGGTATACTTAGCTTCCCTAGACTCGAAAACGGCCTCCACGCTGCCTTTTGGCAAGCGTGAGACTATGTTGCGAAGCTCTAGCCTGCCAAGCAGCGCCAGTCCGTTTGAAAGCAGCTCCGCGCTAAAGGCTGCGTCCTCAAGTCCCGTAGATAGTGGCGCATGAGTGTTTATAAGGCCAAGCGCATAAGTCATGCGGGCGGAATCAGCTCCGTTTTTTATCTTTGCAACCAATGCGCCTTTTTCATTATCGGCATTAGCGAGAGTGTTTTCAAGCGTTTGGTACTTTTCCAAAAGCTTTTGGGCGGTTTTTTCGCCCACGCCGGGAATACCGGGCAGATTATCGGAATTATCGCCCATAAGCCCCTTTAAGTCGGGCATTTGATTAGGCGTAAGGCCATACTGTTCCTTTAAGGTGGCTTCGTCGAACTCAATCGTCTCACTTAAACCTTTTTTGGTAACGAGCACATGCGTATTTTCGCTTATAAGCTGCAAAGCGTCGCGGTCGCCAGTGACGAGAAGCGCGAATACGCCTTCCTCGTTAGCTATGCGCGCGTAGGTGCCCAGAATGTCGTCCGCCTCATAGCGCTCGCACTCGCAGACGCACACGCCCATGCTGCTTAAAAGCTCCTTTAATATGGGAAACTGCGCGCGCAGGTCGTCCGGAGTGGCGGCGCGTCCCGCTTTATACTCCGTGTAGCGCTCATGCCTAAAGGTGGGCGTTTTCATATCGAAGGCGACGAGCATATAATCAGGCCGCATATCAACAAGCTTTAAGAGCATGCTCATGAAGCCGTATATTGCGCCGGTGGGAGTGCCGTCCTTTGTCATCATAGGGGGCAGAGCGTGGAACGCCCTGTGCAACAGGCTATTGCCATCTATGGCGATTAGCTTTTTCATCAATTCAATCCTATTCTATAAATAAATTCCTGCCCTGTTGAGGAGCGCACGTTCACAGCGTTTTTAAGCAGCGCTACAGCGTCGTCAAGACGGCGCTCGTCATTGACATAAAGCGTTGCGAAGGGTTCGTCAGCCGCTATATGGTCGCCAAAGCGCTTGTGCATAACAAGGCCCACGGCAGGGTCTATCTTATCCGCCTTGGTTGCGCGCCCGGCGCCTAAAAGCTGCGCCGCCACGCCTATGTCAGCCGCGCGCATATTGGAAATATAGCCTTCCTTGCCAAGACATACGGGGATCTTGCGTTTCACCTGAACCAAAATATCGGGGTCGAGTATGCAAGCGGTATCGCCGCCAAGCATTTGAAGCATAAGGCGAAGTTTTTCGAGCGCGGCTCCAGATTTTATCGCGGCACGGGCGCGCGCCTTACCGTCCTCCTCATCTTTTGCTATGCCGGCAAGACGAAGCATTGTGGCGCTCAAGCCCATGCAGACCTCAAAGAGCATGTCGCTTTCCTTTACGCGCCCTGAAAGCACGTCTATTGCCTCGCGCATTTCAAGGCCGTTGCCCACGGCAAGGCCGAGCGGCTGGTTCATATCCGTTATTATAGCCACAACCTTTTTGCCAACATGCTCGCCTATTTCAACCATGGTTCTCGCGAGCTCCTTCGCCATTTCCACAGTGCGCATGAAAGCGCCGCTGCCCACCTTAACGTCAAGAACTATTGCGTCCGTGCCGACGGCGAGCTTTTTGCTCATTATGCTTGAGGCGATGAGCGGTATGCTTTCTACCGTGCCTGTGACGTCCCTCAAGGCATACATGAGCTTATCAGCGGGCGTCAGCCCTTCCGTCTGCCCTATGACGCACAGCCCTATCTCCTTTACAATCTCCTTAAAGCGCTCCACGCTTTGGTCTACACACACGCCCTTGACCGATTCAAGCTTATCAAGCGTGCCGCCGGTGTGCCCAAGCCCCCTGCCGGACATTTTTGCCACAGTGCCGCCGCACGCGGCAACTATGGGCGCAACAACAAGCGTCGTAGTGTCGCCCACGCCGCCGGTTGAATGCTTATCAAGCTTAACGCCCGGAATATCGCTTAGATCGAGCACGCGCCCCGAATTCATCATGGCGAGCGTTAGGTCGGCGGTCTCGCGGCTTGTCATGCCCTTAAAGCAGACGGCCATCATAAACGCGGACATTTGATAATCCGGAATATCGCCTTTTGTAAAGCCGCTTATGATAAAATCTATCTCCGGTTTTGAAAGCGCTTCGCCTTCGCGCTTTTTAAGTATCAGGTCTACCATTCTCATGTGGACGTCCTCCAAACTATTGGTAATTATATTATACCGCACTGACAGAAGTAAAACAACGCAATGCTGATTTTACGATGTAAACAAATATATTAAAAAAGTTGTCAGATTTTGGCCGAGTTAATTGTCATATATATTAGTGAACACTATAAAAATATGGAGGGTGATTTATGAAGAGAAGAATGCTTGCTGTCTTCATCTGCGCTTGCATACTGCTTATGAGCCTTGGCGCAACAGCAATGGCAACCGACGCAAAGGAAGTTGAAACCCGCTCGACAGGAACGGTTTCGGGCGGACTCGCCCCGCTTGGCGGCAATAGCTATGAGTTTTGGGCAAAAATCACAGGCAATGTGAGCGACACGCTGAGCATTACGGCTTACCTGTATCGTGGCAACTCCTATGTAACCTCGGTATCAGGAAGCGGAAGCGGGCCTTATATATTCGCTTCAAAGGATTTGACGCTGTCCTCCGGCTCGTATCGGATAGAGCTTTACGGACAAACCCCAACTCATTCACCATCAGGAACTGTTTATATTAACATATAATGCCTTATCTCAACCGCCCTTGCGTCTCCAAAAACGCAAGGGCGCGTTTCGTTTTGCAGCTTTACTCTATGCCAGTAAGAACATTTACAAAGTCAACATTTTTATTTGCGTATATAAGCAGCATTGATTCATTATATGCAGCGACCGCATTGTAGCTGCCATCTACAGCGTCAACAAAATAGTCCGCCTGCGTGCCGTCGCCAAGATATGCCGTGCTCCACTGCCGTTCGCTATTCTTATCGCCATACTCGACGCACTCACCGCGTGAGAATACCTGCGCAACGCTGACACGTCCGCCATAAGCTGAATTGTACACGCTTGAAAGGGTCAAGCCTGACGCATCGTTATATGCGATAACGCTTTGAAGCTTATAATCGCTAAACTCAAGTTTAGCTGCGCGAATGCCGCTCGCTTTTTCAAATGCGTCTATCGACTCGAAAACCGTATTATCTTCAATATCGGGTAATTCCTTCGGCGCGGTTTGCACCTCAAAACCTTCGTCAAACAGGCTGACAAAATACCCTGCAAGCTCCTTTGCCATGGCGCGGCCAGCCGGAACAAAAACGAAGAACCCCGCAAGCAGCAGCACTATGAGCGCCGCGACCACAAGCTTTTTATGCGCCCACACCGCACTTACGCCTCTGCCGCGCTTTGCGCAAGTTTGCCTGCGCGCTTCAAGCTCCGCCATAACGGGTTCCCACGTTTCATTAGGCAAGCTTGATTTCGCTCTTGCCTTGGCGACTATCGCCTCCATATCCGGGTAGCCATACTTTTTCAACAGATATTCGGCTTCCGCATTAGACAGCACGAACACATCGTCCGCCAGATACGGCCGCTCATATAGCAGCTTTTTGAGTTTTCTTGCCGTCATATCAAATTCCTCCAAATCAGCATGCGCATAAGCATAGTGAACATGAATGGCGCACGGGTGCGAATGCGCTCCCGCATACGGCCAAAGTGTTTTGACAGCGTGCTATCCTTCATATTCAGGGTGCTAGAGAGCTCCCTTATGCTATAGTCCTCCAAGTGGAACTTGATGAAAGCGTCCACCAGCTCCTCCGGGTATTTGGATAAGACGTTTCTAAGCTCGCCCATCATCTGGCGAGCCTCCAGCTCCGCTTCAAGCGCTGCGGCTCTTCCGCCATACAAGTCGATAAGCTCCGGGTCTGTTATCACGGCCTTGCCCCCATGCTTGCGCATATTCTGAGCGCTGTTTCTAAGGCAGGTCATGAAATACGGCATTGGGTCCTTTACAGTTTGAAGCTGCTCATTCGACAAAATGCTCACAGCGAGATCGCCCAAAAGATCCTCGGCGTCAATATGGCTGCCCGTAAGCTTGTACGCATATTTAGACAGGGCTTTGAAATTCGCTTCGTCCATATATACGGCTATCAACTCGTTTACGTCCATGTTATCTTCCCCGCTTCTTTTGCTTTCACATTTAAGGTTCTTGATATAACATGGAAAATAATACCAGTTTTTTCGACTCCGGTAAAGCCACAAAAGCTCGGATTATCTTTCTATATATTTGACAATTAAAGGAGCATAAATCTGACAAAAAAATCATGTGTTAATTGTGAACAATCTATTCGTCAGATTTTGGGTGAATTAATTGTCACATATAGTAGCAATGAATAATTAGCGTTATAAATAACACTTTCCAAATACTAAAGCTACTGAGTGGATACGCGGTGCTAAACAACAGAAATAAGCTTCAAGTGTTTTGGATAGACGGTGCGCATATAGAGCTTATTAGATATGATGACGCGCCCGTCCTTCCACCGCTCAATTTGCGCTAACGGAACAGATTGGGCGTGAAGTACGGGTAAATGGTCTCTTGGAGGCGAATAATATCCGCCCATACGGGCGGAAAACCGTTTTAGATTATTCCCTCGTCCGTCGCCACAGAGTCCATGCTTATATCGTGAGGTTCTGTGGGAACTTTATCGGCTATTTGCCATGAGAAGGCAAAGCCGAGCTTGAAAGCGTCCGGCCGAAGCTTATCAAAGAGCCTGTCGTAATAGCCCGCGCCGTGGCCAAGACGCGCCTTTTCCCTATCAAACGCCATGCCTGGAACGATCGCCATGTCTATCTCCCCGGCGGCTATGCGCTGCGCGCGGCCCGGAACCGGCTCGAGTATGCCATAGCTGTTTTTTTCAAACGCGGCGACATCGCCCATATAAAGCTCGAGCAAGTTGCCCTCTATACAGCGCGGATACGCCACGCGCTTGCCCGACGCGAGCGCGGCTTTGGCTATTATAGACGGGTCTATCTCGGTTGGCATAGCCATATATAAAAGCAGCGTTTTAGCGTGGGCATACCGCTCCATATCGAGCACGGCGGCGCAGGCTTTTTCCGACGCCGCCGCACATTCATCTAAGCTATGCGCGCGCTGCGCTTTTCGCATTAACGCGCGCAGCTCGCGTTTTGAAATATCAGAATTCATCGTGAGCTATATTGCCGTTTACAATGGTGAGCTTGCAGCGGGAGCGAGCGTCGAGCGGGTCGCCGGAGTATACGGCTATATCCGCGTCCTTGCCTATCTCAAGGCTGCCCACCCTATCCGCTATGCCAACTATCTCGGCGGCGTTTATGGTTATCATTTTGAGCGCCTCCTCGGCGGGCAGACCCTCGCGCACGGCTATTGCGGCGCAGACTATCAGATATTGCTGCGGGATAACAGGGTGATCCGTCATCATGGCAAACTTTATTCCTGCGTCGTAAAGCACTTTGGGCGCTTTGAAGGCGAGGTTTTTAAGCTCTATCTTGCTGCGCTCTGAGAAAAGCGGCCCTATTATCACGCCCGCGCCAAGCTCGTCTACAGCGGACTTTAGAAGGTCTGTTATCATATAGCCCTCGGTGCAATGGTCGAGCGTAAAGCGAATGTTAAACTCCTTGGCTATGCGTATGGCGGTTAATATATCGTCGGCGCGATGACAATGTATTTTTAGCGGAAGCTCGCGGCGAATTACCGGCAGCAACGCTTCCTTGCCCAAATCGCGTTCAGGAAGCTTTGAGGGGTCTTTTTCGGCCGCTTTAAGCTTGCGCTCATAATCAATAGCGCCCGCGAGCGTGCTTCTCAATATAGCGGCCGTAGCCATGCGGGTCTGCGGAGCTTTTTTCTGATCCGAATAAACCTTCTTGGGGTTCTCGCCAAAAGCCGCCTTCATGGCTATGGGGAATTTGAGGGTCATATCCTCTATGCCGCGGCCAAATGTCTTTACGGCAACAAACTGACCGCCCACGACGTTTGCGCTGCCTGGGCCTGTGACGCAGGTGGTAACGCCGCAGTCGCAGGCTTCCTTGAAGCAAGGGTCAAACGGGTTTATAGCGTCGATGGCGCGAAGCTGCGGGGTAGACGGATCCGTGGCCTCGTTGCCGTCGGAGCCTTCAAAGCCCATGCCGTCCTCCCACATGCCTATATGGCAATGCGCGTCCACTATGCCGGGCATAACTACACAGCCGCTCACGTCGCGCACTGTTGCTCCGGTGGTATCAATATTTTGGCCTATAGCCTTTATCTTGCCGTTTTCGATGGCTATATCGCCATCGAGCTCCCTGCCCGCCATTGTGATGATGTGACCATTTTTCAGTACAAGCATCTTTTTACTCCTCTGTTAATTTATTATCAAAGTCATCTATCGTAGTGTTAACTACCTCAATCAAGTCGCGCGCTATGAGCATACGCTCCTTTAGCACGCTAAACGCGCCGTCTGCGGACACGCCCAACAGATACGACCCTGCGCACGCCGCGTCAAACGGCGCAAGCTTTTGCCCGAGCATAGCTAGGATTATGCCGGACAGCACGTCGCCGCTGCCGCCCTTTGCAAGCCCCGCGTTGCCTGTGATATTTTTTGCCGTCTGCCCGTTCCCGCCCGCGATATAGCTTGTTGCGCTCTTTAAAAGCACCGTGCAGCCGCAATCCTTGGCAAAATTCTGCGCCACCGCTAAGCCGTTGATACGTATATCGTCCACGCTCAAGCCCGTTAGCCTTGCCATTTCGCCCACATGCGGCGTGAGCACGCAATTATCATGCAAAATGTCAAACTTGCCTGAGCTTGCAAGCATATTCAGCGCGTCCGCGTCGAGCACTGTAGGCTTGCGCCTTTTGAGCGCCGCCGCGAGCACGTTTATTATATTTTCCGCCTTGCCCATGCCTGGGCCTATAGCATAGCAATCGCTTATATCAAGCAATTCCTCAAGCGCCGTCATATCGCATGCGCTCCACGCGCCGCCCGCAAAGGTGTGAAGCATTACCTCCGGCAGACCTGAAAACACTGCGCGCGCACCCTCCGGCACATAAGCCTTGGTGGTTCCCGCGCCGCACCTTAGCGCCGCTGCCGCGCACATTGCCGCCGCGCCAAAAAATCCATTGGAGCCGCCCAATACAAGACAGCGCCCGTTGCTGCCCTTATGCGAATCAGCGGCGCGTTCGCCCACAAGCTTTTTTATATCCGCCAAATCAAGAACGTGAACGGCCATCAATCCTCCAATATCGCCTGCGCAAGCGCAATTTCTTTTATATTTGATATGCTTATATGCATCGTTTTCGCGCCGAGCGCCTGCATTCTTTTTAGCGCACCCCCCGTGAGCACCGCCGCGGGTTTACCCAATTCATCATGCGTTATTTCTATATCCTTTAGGCCGACGCCCTGCGAAAAGCCTGTGCCAAGCGCCTTTGCCGCCGCTTCCTTGGCGGCGAACACGCCCGCTATGCTTTGGCAGTTATCATTTCTTTCTTTAAAATACTGTCTTTCGCCATCGGTAAAAACACGCTCGATAAAGCGCTCCTTATCCGCAGCTTTTTTCACTCTTTCGACCTCTATAACGTCTATACCCGTGCCTAATATCATAAGCTAGTCGTCATCTCCCTCGGCTGCTCCATCGAGCATGGATTCATCGCACTCACAATTCATCTTGCCAAGCGCATACGAGATAACTGAATAGTCGAAGCCACGCGAGGCAAGGCGCTTTGCCACGCGCACTGCGCGAGGATATTCCTCGAGCGCCGAGAACTGCGCATAGAATTTTTTCGCCACGGTGAGCGCATTTTGCTTTTCAATATCGTCCGACACGGCGCAAAGCGCTTCGTCAATAATATCCTTTGGCACTTTATGCGTGTATAGCTGATCGCGCAGCTTCCTGCGGCTCACGGGCTTGCAGGCGAGGCGCGTGCGGATGAAATTGGCGGCATAATCGTTATCGTTTAGAAAATTAAGCTCCTTTAGCCTTAGAATAACATCGTATACCTCCTGCTCGCCAAACTCCGCCTCATCGAGCTTTAGCTCCACCTCGCGCACCGTTCTTGGCTTCACATCGAGATATTTAAGCGCCCAATCCATGGGCGTCGCGCCCACGGGCGTCGCGCCCACGAGCGTCGCGCCCACGGGCGTCGCGCTCTTTTTGCCGAATTTGACCATTATTTACTGTCCTCCCCTAGCGCAATATGCTTTATCACCTCGCCCGCGATAATAAGGCCCGCCACAGACGGCACAAACGATACGCTTCCTGGTATGTGCCTGCCTTTATCCGTCTCAGTTTCGCTCGGCTTTATTGGTTCTTCCGTTGAGTAAACCACCTTTAGCCGCTCTATGCCGCGCTTTTTCAGCTCATGGCGCATAACGCGCGCGAGCGGGCAAACGGACGTTTTATATATATCGCTCACCTGAAATTTTGTTGGATCGAGCTTATTGCCGGCGCCCATGCTTGAGATGATGGGTATATTCGCTCTATACGCGCGCTCTATAAGCGTCAGCTTGGACGACACTGTATCTATGGCGTCTATAATATAATCGAATTGCGCAATATCGATTTCATCGGCGTTTTCGGCGGTGTAGAAAAGCTGCGCCTGCTCCACGCAAATTTCGGGGTTTATATCCAGTATCCTATCGAGCATCACCTGCGTTTTTTTCATGCCCACGGTGGAATGCAGCGCTACTAGCTGCCTATTTATATTGGATAATGAAACCTCGTCTGCATCGACGAGCAAAAGCGCGCCAATGCCTGAGCGCGCAAGCGCTTCCGCAGCGTACGAGCCAACGCCTCCAACTCCAAAAAGCGCCACACGGGCGGCTTTTAGCCTGTCCACTCCTGATTGCCCTATAACATAGCTTGTGCGAATAAATTCTTCCATATAATAAGTATAATAAAGCCCCGCCGATAATTCAAGCGGGGCTTTGATTTATTATGCGGCTTAGAATACAGGTATAACCGCGCCGTCATAAGTGTTGTTGATATAATCCCTTACCGTGTCCGACAATATGGCCGCAACGAGCGCCTTTGTCTTATCGGTCTGCTGATTGCCCTCCTTCACGGCGATTACATTTGCAAATGTCTGTGCGGCGAGCGAATCCTGCGCCTCTATTACGAGCGCGTCCTTTGCGGCGTTAAGCCCGGCCTGAATGGCATAGTTGCCGTTTATCACCGCTAGATCAACGTCCGGAAGCGAGCGAGCGAGCTGCGCAGCTTCTATCTCCTTTATCTCAAGGTTTTTGGGATTCGCGGTTATATCCGTTACCTTAGCGGAGAGGCCCGCCTCCGGAGCGACGGTTATAAGACCGGCCTGCTCAAGCAGCAGCAGCGCACGCGCTTCGTTGGCGCCATCGTTAGGAACGGCAATAACGCCGCCGTCCTGCAATGCCTCGACCGATGCGCATTTCCCGGCATATATCCCGTAAGGCTCGTAATGAACGTCTGCCGCGGAAACAAGGTGAGTGGAATTTTCATTATTAAAGGTTTCAAGATACGGCTTATGCTGAAAATAATTCGCGTCCAGATCGCCCGCTTCAAGCGCCAGATTGGGCTGCACATAATCGGTGAATTCAACTATTTCCAGCGTATAGCCGCCCTTTGCAAGCTCATCTTTTATCACCGCCAATATTTCGGCGTGCGGCGTTATGCTCGCACCCACTTTGATGGTTTTGCTATCCGCACCGTTTTTGGCGCAGCCTGCCGCAAGGGCGATTACCAGCGTCAACGCTAACGCTATTGTGATGAATTTCGACTTTTTCATTTTTAGTCCCTCCTTAATTTTAAACTATTTTGCCGTTTATCCGTCCTTGTCGCCACGCGCATGCCAAATTCCTGTAAAAGCTGCACTATGACTACCAGTAGGCAAACGGTTATTAACATCATTTTATCGTCGTACTTATAATAACCGTAGTTGATGGCTATTGCGCCGAGGCCGCCGCCGCCCACGAAGCCCGCCATTGTGGAATAACCGAGCACCGCCGTTACGGTTATCGCTGCGCCAACAAGCAGCGAGGGCTTTGCCTCGGGGAGCTGGACCTTTAGCATCACCTGCATAGGCGTTGCGCCCATTGAAAGCGCGGCCTCGACTACGCCCGGGTCTACCTCCTTTATGGACGATTCCACGACCCTTGCTATATACGGCGCGCAGCACAGCGTTAGCGGAACTATGGTGGCAGTGGAGCCGAGCGTGGTGCCGACTACGGCGCGGGTGAACGGGATTATCGCCACCAGCAGGATTATAAACGGCACAGAGCGCACCACATTTACAATAAAGCCAAGCACCTTATTTACTGCCGGCACCGGCGTTATGCCCTCAGGAGCCGTAGCGGCGAGTATCATGCCGAGCGGAAGGCCTATGCAATAGCCAAACGCCGTTGATACGAGCGTCATATACAGTGTTTCAAGTATACCTTTTAACACAAGCTCAGTTAATGGATTCATACTATTGCCTCCTCAAACGCGGCGGGTTCGCTCATAAGCAGCAGTCTTTTTGCGGCGAGCGTCTTGGGTTTTGCGAGCACGTCCTCCGCGCGGCCGCACTCCACTACCCGCCCGCCGTCGAGCACGGCAACCCTATCGCTTATCGAACGCGCTACGCTCATTTCGTGGGTTATCATTACAACGGTGATATTTAGCATATCATGCACCTTTTTTATCAGCGAAAGAATATTCTTCGTGGTGGACGGGTCGAGCGCAGAGGTGGCCTCGTCGCACAGAAGTATGCGCGGCTCGGACGCGAGCGCTCTTGCTATGGCCACGCGCTGCTTCTGGCCGCCCGAGAGCTGCGCGGGAAACGCTTTTTCCTTATCCGCAAGGTCAACGAGCTTTATAAGCTCGCGCGCCTTCTCCCGCGCCTTTTCACGCGGCACCTTCATAAGCTCCAGCGGGAAGGCGACATTATCGAGCACATTGCGCTGCATGAGCAGATTGAACTGCTGAAATATCATGCCTATCTTGCGGCGTTCCTCGCGCAGTTCGCGTTTTTCAAGCTCGCCCATGCTGCGGCCAAATATGCTCACAACTCCGTCGCTTGGCGTTTCAAGCAGGTTTATGCACCTGACGAGCGTGCTCTTGCCTGCGCCGCTCATGCCAATTATGGAGAATATCTCCCCTCGTCTATGCTAAGTGACACATTTGTTAACGCGTCCACCTCGCCGTCCTTTATGCAATATCTCTTTGACACATTTTTCAGTTCTATAGCTGCCATTTTTCTATCCTCCAAAATAAAACAAGGCGGTGGGCTTACGCTCACCGCCTTGCAATAATAAATTGCGGCCTAATTCTTGCGCAGTCCCAAGGTGTTGCACAATGAGCCACGCATCATCATAGAAGCGTAGCTCTTAGGCATCATCATGGACACTGCAAACCAATTCAGCATTTATTTTTCTCCAAGGTCACTTATTTTTTGTAATGATATATTACTCTGCGCACTTTGTCAACCACTATTTTTTTGGTTTTTATATTTCATGCACGTCGCCATGCCGCCGCGAATATGGCGCTCGTCCTTATTCTTTTTCATTATTGCGCTTACTTCCCTGGCGAGCGTGGGGTTTAAGAAGGGCAGCTTACCTGTCATATCCTTGTGCACGGTGGACTTGCTCACTCCAAATTTCTTTGCGGCCGCGCGCACCGTAGCGCCGCTTTGAGCTATGTATTCTGCGGCCAGGAGCACCCGCTCCTCAATGTATGTATACATAAACGCCCCTCCTGACATGCTTTTGATAATTTGTATGTCGGGAAGGGCGAAATATTACTGCTATACAAGCGCGAAATGCTTACGCAAGTATTTGCGCAACCGCAGCTTGTGCATCGGCCGCGTCGGTATCGATGTGTACATCGCACTTTTGCGCGTCGAACGCGCCGTGCTTTGCCTCAAGCATTTTTTCCACCGGCGGCGGCAGCTTGCCGCCCATTCGCTTTGCGAAGCGTTCTTTTATCCTTTCAAGACCGGCTGTAACAAGCACTCGCTTTGCGCCGTCCGGAATGAGCCTTAAATGCTCCTTCTCGCTTATCACGAAAATAACGCACTCGCCGCTCTGCACATTTTCATTAAGCAGCGCTGCAAACTGTTTTTCCGCGTCGGCGGGGTTTTTGGCAAGCCTTAAATAATCCTTGCCAGAATACACCTTTGCGTCGTTTTTTGCTTTTATTGCATCGGCTATGGTTGATTTGCCCGTGCAGCTTTCACCAAATATTGCAATTACCACCTTTATTTCTCCAAATCTATCGTCATGTGATTGTAAAAAAGGCTTTAGCCCGCTTAATTTTGCTGGCAGCTTGCGGGACTAAACCTACCGCAAGCCTCATTTTACATGGCCTTTATAGTTCTTTTCCAATATCTTCGCGAGACGGATAGCTTTTGCGCTTATATCCTCCTCGTCCTGCCCTTCGAGCATTATCCTTATCATGGGCTCGGTGCCGGAGGCGCGCACGAGCACGCGGCCTGCGCCCTCCATGCTCTTTTCAATCTCGTCTACCGCAGCGCGAAGCTCCTTATCCTCCATGGCCGCCTGCTTTTGACCAGGTTCGACAATTACGTTTACGAGCATCTGCGGATAGATGGGTATTTCATTGGCCAATGCTGAAAGTTTTTTACCTTCCGTTTTCATCACATTCAGCACCTGTATGGCGGAAAGCATGCCGTCGCCCGTGGTGTTTAAATCGAGGAAGATTATATGGCCTGACTGCTCGCCGCCAATGCTAAGCCCCTTTTCCACCATGCGCTCAAGCACGTATCTATCGCCAACTATCGTTTCCTCAACGTGTATGCCGAGCTCCGCCATCTTGCGCTTTAGACCTAGGTTTGACATGACCGTAACGACGAGCGTATCCTTTTTGAGCTTGCCTTGGGATTTAAGGGATTTGGCGCACAGGCCCATTATCCTGTCGCCATCGACTATGTTGCCGCGCTCATCGGCGGCCATCACCCTGTCGGCGTCGCCATCGAAGGCAAAGCCCACGTCCGCGCCGCATTCGGTAACGAGCTCCTGAAGGCGCTCCGGGTGAGTGGAGCCGCAGGCGTCGTTTATGTTGCTGCCGTCGGGCTTATCAAAATATGAAAGCACGGTTGCGCCCAGCGATGAAAATACGTCGCGCGCTATAGCCGAGGACGCGCCGTTGGCGCAGTCGAGCACTATTTTCAGCCCGTCCAGTTTGGACGCGGAGGACGAAGTTAAAAACGCCTCATACTCCTCTACCGCACGCTTTGCTTCGATCACATGGCCAACGCGCTTGCCTATGGGCTTATCAAGCTGCGCGTCCGACTTTATAAGCGCCTCTATCTCGTCCTCAAGCTCATCTGAGAGCTTACGGCCTTCGCCGTTGAACCACTTTATGCCGTTATACTCCATTGTATTGTGCGAAGCGCTCACCATTACCGCCGCGTCCGCAGAATACAGCCTTGCAAGATATGCCATAGCGGGCGTTGGGATAACGCCGACGTTTATCACCTCGCCTCCTACCGAGCATATACCCGCCGTCAGCGCGGCCATGAGCATATCGCCGGACAGGCGGGTGTCCGCGCCTATCAATATGCGCGGGTCATGAACCTCATTTGTGAGCACATGCGCACCCGCCGCGCCTATTTTCATCGCGAGCTCGCACGAAAGATCCTTATTTGCAATGCCTCTTACTCCATCGGTGCCGAATAATCTTGCCATATAGCTTCCTCACTTTACATATTCTATCGCGGCTGTGGCGGCGACTGCGCCGTCCGCAAGCGCGGTGACAACTTGCCTAAGCGGCGTATCTCGCACGTCGCCGGCGGCAAATACGCCGATGATACTCGTTTCCATACGTCTATTTGTGACTATGCTCTTTGAGTCTGTCAATTTAAGCTGACCTTCAAAAAGCCCAGTGCGCGGCTCTATGCCAACCGCCGCGAATATGCCTTCGACGTCGAGCGTGCGCGCCTCGCCTGAAGCGACGCTTTTCACCTCGAGCGCCGTGATATTTTTATCGCCTATGAGCTTTTGCGGCACGCAGGAAAGCACAAGCTCAATATTCTCCTTTGAGCGCACCGTATCCTGCAAAACCTTTGCGCCGCGGAACTCATCGCGCCGGTGTATGAGATACACCTTTTTGGCGAGCTTTGAAAGATAAACAGCGTCCGAAAGCGCGGTGTCGCCGCCGCCCACAACCGCCACCGTCTTGCCTTTAAAGAACGCGCCGTCGCAGGTAGCGCAATATGATATGCCCGCGCCGACGAATTTATCCTCATTTTCAAGGCCGAGCTTGCGCGGCGAAGCGCCGGTTGCGATTATCAGCGCCTTTGCTTCTATCTTGCCGTCATCGCACACAATATGCTTGGTTTCGCCCATTATCGACGCTGAGACGACCTGCTTTGACACTATTTCAAGGCCAAATTTCTTGGCTTGATTTTCAAGCTTTGTTGCGGCGGTATAGCCGTCTATCCCGCAGTCAAAGCCTGGATAGTTATCAATTTGCTCCGTCCTCGTCATTTGACCGCCGAGGAACATTTCTTCGATCAGCACGCATTTCGTGCCGCCGCGCGCGGCGTATATCCCTGCGGCAAGACCGGCGGGCCCGCCGCCTATTATCGCTATATCGTACATTTTTTCTCCTAAGTGTTTTTTACTATTATGATTGCAAATAGGGCGGACAAAACGTCCGCCCTATTTTTTTGCGTAATGAAATTATCTCTTGGAGAACTGCGGCGCGCGGCGTGCAGCCTTCAAGCCGTACTTCTTTCTTTCCTTCATGCGCGGGTCGCGCGTGAGGTAACCGGCCTTCTTGAGAGCGCCGCGATATTCGGGGCTCACATTAAGAAGAGCGCGGGCGATGCCATGACGGATAGCGCCGGCCTGGCCGGTGGTGCCGCCGCCTGCGACATTAACGTTTACGTCGAACTTGCTGAGGGTGTCCGTAAGCACCATGGGGGCGCGAACGATCATCTTCAGAGTCTCATAGCCGAAATAATCATCAACGTCACGCTTGTTGACGGTGATTTTGCCTGTGCCGGGGAGCAGGCGAACACGAGCAATGGATTTCTTGCGCCTACCGGTGCCAAGATACTGAGTAATTGTAGCCATTTCTTAGTCCTCCCTCTCCATCACTTAAGCACGAGCGTCTCGGGGCACTGAGCGGCGTTCTTGTGCTCCGGCCCGCGATAAATGCGAACCTTGGTGAGCATCTGACGGCCGAGCGGCCCTTTGGGCATCATGCGGCGAATAGCTTCATACATCGCAAGCTCAGGCTTAGACTGAAGCATTGTGCGATAGTTGATTTCCTTTAAGCCTCCGGGATAACCGGTGTGCTTACGATAAAGCTTTTGGTCAAGCTTCTTTCCTGTTAAAACGACCTTTTCCGCATTGATGATGATGACATGGTCACCGGTATCAACATGCGGAGTATATATCGGCTTATGCTTACCGCGAAGTATAGCGGCTACCTGAGACGCGAGACGGCCGAGCACCATGCCGTTTGCATCTACAACATACCACTTACGTTCGAGGTTTTCGCCTTTTGCCATATAGGTATTCATGGCGTATCCTCCTAAGATGATTGTAATATATAGTCTAAAGGCTTTATGCTCGCAACCGGGGCTATGGCGCTAACAATCCGCCTAAAAACGCACATTGATTAGTTTACCTAACATGACTTGCCATGTCAAGCAAAATTTGAGTATATTATCGATAATGTATCAGTTATTTTCACTATCAATACTATTCAAGTATTCAATATCCTTCTTCGTGAGCTCGGCGCTCGATAAAAGCTCCGGCCTTAGCTCCTTTGTGAGCTTTAGCGCGCGCTCCCTGCGCCACTTATTTATAAGGGCGTGGTTGCCGTTTAAAAGCACCTCGGGCACCTTAATGCCATTAAAATCGGACGGCCTTGTGTATTGCGGATACTCAAGCAAGCCCGCGCTGAAGGATTCGTCCTCCGCCGACGTTTCGTCGCCCAAAACGCCGGGAATAAAGCGGCTTACACAGTCGATAAGCACCATGGCGGGCAGCTCGCCGCCGGTGAGAATATAATCGCCTATGGAAACTTCCCTGTCAAAGAGCGACATCGCCCTTTCGTCTATGCCCTCATAGTGGCCGCACATCAAAAGCAGCTTTGGCGCTTTTGCAAGCTCGCGCGCCATGTCGACCGTCAGCATTTCCCCGCGCGGCGTCATGCAGATACGCACGGCTTCATGATTTTTGTCAACAGCCTCGACAGCCGAAAATATCGGCTGCGCGAGCATAACCATGCCCGCTCCGCCGCCGAAGGGGTAATCATCTGTGTTCTTATGCTTATTCTGAGCATAATCCCTAACGTTATGGAGGCCAAAGCTCAATATGCCATTTTTCTCCGCACGGCCGAGCATACTGGTTGAAAGCACCGTCTCGAACATTTCCGGGAATATGGAGAGCACGTCAATCCTCAAAGAGGCATACCTCCTCAAGCACCGACTTATCAAACACTATGCGCTGATTTTCTATATCAACTTCATTTAACAGCTTCTTTAGCGCCGGAACCATGAAATTTCTTTCGCCTTCGATTTTATATACGTCGTTTGCGCCGGTCTCAAGTACGTCCGTGAGCTTGCCTAAAGGCTTTCCATCGCTGTCATAAATATCGCAGCCTATCAAGTCCGCCACGAAATAGCTGTTTTCAGGCAGTTTTACGGCGTGCGCCCTATCGACGCATAAAAAAGCGCCGCGAAGCGCCTCTGCGGCTTCGCGCGTATCAACGCCCTCAAGCTTTAGCACTATTGAGGCGGCGTTTGGCGCGGAGCAGCTTTGCACTCTAATTGGCGTATAAACGCCCTTTTGCTCGATAAAGGCATCGCGTAAAGCGCCAAAACGCGCGAGGTCTGCGGTGAGCGGCTCTAGCTTAACCGCGCCCACGACCCCGTGCGGCCTGACAATTTCTCCCGTGCGAAGATAAGCCTTCATCAGACTATCTCAACCGAGCACTTTATATCCTGTTTCGCGGAAGCGGCCTTAACCACAGTGCGTATGGCCTTGGCGATGCGGCCTTGCTTGCCTATCACCTTGCCCATATCATCGGGGCCGACGCTCAGCTCTATTACGAGCGCGCCTTCCTCCTGCTTTTCATTGACCTTCACTTCGTCCGGATTATCAACAAGATTTCTTGCAATATACAGAACAAGCTCGGTCATGCTTACGCCATTCTGTTCGTTTGCAAGAGTCATCACTGTATCGCACCAGACCTCTTCAATAGACCGCGAACGGTATCGGTGGGCTGCGCACCGTTCTTTATCCAGGCGGCGGCTTTCTCGTTATCCACCTTGAGCTCGGCGGGATCGGTAAGAGGATTATAATAACCTATCTCCTCAACAAACGCGCCATTGCGGGGAGCGCGTGAATCCGCTACTACTATGCGGTAAAAGGGCTGTTTCTTCGCGCCGATGCGGCGGAGTCTGATCTTAAGCATTTTGTGTGTTCCTCCAAGTTATATTGTAAGTTAATTTATCGACAACGCTATCCCTTTAACGGGCTTACGCGATCGTCAGAATTTGAAGGGGAAGCCGCCCCTGCCGCCTCTGCCCTTGCGCCGCTTCATGCCGCCGGAAAACTGCTTCATGAGCTTGCGCGTGGAGTCATATTGGTTTATCAGCCTATTGACCTCCTGTATTGTGGTGCCGCTGCCCGCCGCGATGCGCTTGCGCCTTGAGGCGTTTAGTATGTCGGGACGGCGGCGCTCGGCCTTGGTCATGGCCTTTATTATCGCTTCCATGTGCGCGGTCTGCTTGGGGTCTATCTGAATATCGCCCATCTTGGCGGTGTTCATGCCGGGGATCATGGAAAGTATATCCTCCATGGAGCCCATATTCTTCATTTGCTCAAACTGCTCAAGGAAATCGTCGAGCGTGAACTCATCGTTTCTTATGCGCTGTTCAAGCTCCTTGGCCTTTTTATCGTCGAACGCGGTCTGCGCTTTTTCGATGAGGGTGAGCATATCGCCCATGCCGAGTATGCGCGAGGCCATGCGTTCCGGGTGGAACGGTTCAATATCGGTGATGGCGAGTTTTTCGCCTATGCCTGAGAATTTAATGGGCTTGCCGGTTACCGCACGCACGGAAAGCGCCGCGCCGCCGCGGGTGTCGCCATCGAGCTTGGTTACTATAACGCCGGTTATCTCAAGCTTTTCATTGAAGGCTTTGGCAACGTTTACCGCGTCCTGACCGGTCATGGCGTCAACGGTGAGAAGGATCTCCGAGGGCTTTACCGCAGTCTTTATGGCCGCTATTTCGTCCATCATGTCGCCATCTATATGCAAACGGCCCGCAGTATCGACAATAACAAGATCAAGCAAATTCTTCTGCGCGTATGCAATGGCGAGCTTGGCGGTTTCAACCGGGTCTGACTGGCCGCGCTCGAATACCGGCACGCCTACCTTTTCGCCTACGACCTGCAACTGCTTCACAGCCGCCGGACGGTAAACGTCGCACGCGACGAGCAGCGGCTTTTTGCCATACTGCTTTGAAAGATAAAGCGCAAGCTTGCCCGCCATAGTGGTCTTGCCCGCACCCTGAAGACCCGCGAGCAATATTACCGACGGCGTGCTTGAGCCAAACTCGATCTTCGCGTTTGACCCACCCATAAGCGCCGTCATTTCTTCATTGACTATTTTTATCACCTGCTGGCCGGGGGTGAGGCTTTCAAGCACCTCGCTGCCCACGGCGCGCTCCGTGACCTTGCTTATAAAATCCTTTACCACGAGGAAATTAACGTCCGCCTCAAGCAACGCAAGCTTAACCTCGCGCATGGCTTCCTTCACGTCTTTGTCGGAAAGCTTGCCTTTGCCCGAAAGTTTTTTGAATACATTTTGCAGTTTGGACGCTAAGCCCTCAAATGCCATAAATATCCTCGCAAATATCCTTTAGTTCAACTATTTTCCGCTCTGCCTGAGCATTGCCGCCAACGAGCGTTTCAAGCTCCGTTAAGCCTAAAAGCAGCTTGTCGCTCGTTTTCACCGCGTTTATAGCGGCTTCATATCCTGCTAACTGCTCCTTGGCGCTCATCACAGCGTCATGCACGGCCTGACGCGAAATATTTTCGCGCTCGGCTATCTCAAAAAGCGAGCAATCCTCCTGAACATACTGCTCCAGAAGATTGCGCTTGCGCTCCGTTAAAAGCGCGCCGTAGCAGTCAAGAAGCCTGTTTAGTTCAAAATGATCGTCCATACTTCGCCTCGTTCAATGATCCCTGTAAAGCTAATTTGCTTTACACTTATGTCATTATACAGTATAGGGCTAATAAGTCAAGAAAAATTTATTCGCTCCAATCCATCTGACTCTTTGGTATGCCTAT
>CAZZNN010000004.1:17133-34837 GCA_964655605.1 uncultured Oscillospiraceae bacterium | reverse complement strand
CACCTGCTGGCAGAACTCGATGCTCGACGGATCGCCGCCATGTTCGCCGCAGATACCAAGCTTGATATTTGGACGGGTCTGCTTGCCAAGCTCGCAGGCCATCTTTACAAGCTTGCCTACGCCAACCTGGTCAAGGCGCGCGAACGGATCGGATTCGTATATCTTCTTTCCGTAATATGCGCCGAGGAATTTGCCCGCATCGTCACGGCTAAAGCCGAAGGTCATCTGAGTAAGGTCGTTGGTACCAAAGGAGAAGAACTCGGCTTCCTTGGCAATATCGTCAGCGGTCAAGGCGGCTCTTGGTATCTCTATCATGGTACCTACGAGATACTTGAAGGAAACGCCTTTTTCATTCATAACCTTATCGGCGGTAGTCGTAACTACGTTCTTAACATAAGCAAGTTCCTTAACTTCGCCAACCAAAGGAATCATTATTTCAGGCACAACGTCAAGACCGGTCTCAGCGCGAACATTTATTGCCGCTTCGATGACCGCACGCGTCTGCATTTCCGCGATTTCCGGATAGCTGACCGCTAGACGGCATCCACGATGACCCATCATGGGGTTGAACTCATGCAAGCTGTCAACAGTGTTCTTGAGTTCGTCGTAGGTTATGCCCATATCCTCGGCCAGTACGCGGATGTCTTCTTCCTTCTGGGGCAGGAACTCGTGAAGCGGCGGATCGAGGAACCTTATGGTAACCGGGCGCCATTCCATGGCCTTGTAAATGCCTTCAAAGTCGCTGCGCTGCATGGGAAGCAGCTTATCTAGCGCCTTGCGACGCGCTTCTTCGGTCTTTGCAACTATCATTTCACGAACCGCTGGAATCCTGTCCTCTTCAAAGAACATGTGCTCTGTGCGGCAAAGGCCTATGCCTTCTGCGCCAAACTTAACAGCCACGGCCGCATCGCGCGGAGTATCCGCATTGGTGCGAACCTTGAGCGTGCGCATTGAATCCGCCCAGCTCATGAATCTGCCAAAGTCGCCGGTTATGCTGGCTTCCACTGTGGGAATAGCTTCTCCGTATATTTTGCCGGTGGAGCCGTCTATTGAAATGAAATCGCCTTCATGATAGGTTTTTCCGGAAAGCGTGAAGCATTTATGCTCCTCGTCCATCTTTATCTCACCGCAGCCTGATACACAGCAGCGACCCATGCCGCGTGCTACAACCGCCGCGTGAGAGGTCATACCGCCGCGAACGGTCAATATGCCCTGAGCATGGAACATACCTTCGATATCCTCGGGGCTAGTCTCAAGCCTTACGAGAACAACTTTTTCACCGCGCTGCGCCCAAGCGGTCGCGTCTTCAGCGGTGAATACTATCTTGCCGCAAGCCGCGCCGGGCGATGCGGGAAGCGCCGTGCCTATAGGCTGTGCCGCTTTGATCGCCTTTGCGTCAAACTGCGGATGCAGCAACGCGTCAAGCTGCTTGGGCTCAACCATCATAACAGCTTCTTTTTCATTTATCATGCCCTCGTCAACGAGGTCGCAGGCAATTTTGAGCGCCGCGGCGGCGGTACGCTTGCCGTTTCTGGTTTGCAGCATGAAAAGCTTTTTGTTTTCAATTGTAAATTCCATGTCTTGCATATCACGATAGTGATTTTCAAGCTTGGCGCAAATATCAACAAACTGCTCATAGGCCTCAGGCATAACGCTTTTGAGCTGATCTATGGTTTGCGGAGTGCGAACGCCCGCAACAACATCTTCGCCCTGAGCATTCATAAGGAATTCGCCGTAAAGCTTCTTCTCGCCTGTAGCGGGGTTGCGTGTGAAGGCAACGCCTGTACCTGAGGTATCGCCGGTATTGCCGAACACCATCATCTGAACGTTGACGGCGGTTCCCCAAGACGAGGGAATATCGTTCATTCTGCGATAATAGATAGCACGCTCGTTATTCCAGCTTCTAAACACTGCCTTTATCGCGCCCATAAGCTGCTCTTTGGGATCGGACGGGAAGTCCACTCCAATTTTAGCCTTGTACTCGGCCTTGAACTGCTCGGCAAGAGTTTTCAGATCGTTAGCATCAAGCTCGGTATCAAGTTTAACGCCTTTCTTGGTTTTCATCTGGTCTATAAGCTCTTCAAAATATTTTTTACCGACCTCCATAACGACGTCGGAATACATCTGAATAAAACGCCTATACGAATCATAAGCAAAACGCGGATTGTTCGTTTTCTTTGCAAAACACTCAACAACATGGTCGTTTAAACCAAGGTTAAGTATTGTATCCATCATGCCAGGCATACTTGCTCTTGCGCCGGAACGAACGGAAACAAGCAGCGGGTTTTCATCATCACCGAATTTCTTGCCGGACATAGCTTCGAGCTTTTTGATATACTCGCCTATTTCAACTTGAATTTCGTCGTTGATTTTTTCGCCGTCTTCATAATACTGAGTGCATGCTTCAGTTGTAATAGTGAAGCCTTGCGGTACAGGCATGCCAAGGCCGGTCATCTCAGCGAGGTTCGCGCCCTTTCCTCCGAGCAGCGCCTTCATGCTGGCGTTTCCCTCACTAAAAAGGTAGACGTACTTTTTTGTCATTAGTTGGTTACCTCCATACTATTTATTAAAACTTTTATTTATTATTGCCAGTTTTTGTATCCATAAGGACAGAAAATATTATACTCGTTTTCATGCTTTTGTGCAATTGTATACCGGCATATTCGTAAATTTACGAAACTCAAAGGAGCGAAAACGCTTTTATCTGCCTATCTAAAACGGTTTGCGCATAATCGCCAATAATGCTTTTCAACTCAGCTCGGACGCTTTCAGGCAGTTTAACCTTCACTATTTCATTATTTGCCAATGCAAGCATACGCCTTAACGCTTCCAAAGATAAAACGCTTACGTTTTTTGCATCGGGTGCAAAGCAAGTAGCGCATACAGCGCCTCCGCTCTGCGAAGAAAACCGAAGCTTTTTATCGTTATGCAGAGCTTTTCCGCATATTGAACAACGTGATATTGCCGGGCGATACCCTAACGTCTCAAGACATTTTGCCGCGAAGCAAAGCGCTATATCAACCGGGTTTGATTCGGAGTACGCGCAATATGTAAGCCCGTATATAAGCAGCTCAAAAAGCTTCTCGGACGGATCTCCCCCCGCTGTGCCCGCATCTATGATAGAGAGCATATACATGCCTGCCGTAAATCTATCGTTATCCTCCCTAATAGGATAAAACGTATCAAGAAAATCGCATGACTCGATTGAGAGCTTATCTCTATTGCTAAAAAGGACAAATTGCCCATACACAAACGGCTCAGCGGCGGCTCGAAGCTCGCTGTTCATCCTTTTGCAGCCTCTGGCGATAGCCGATACCAACCCATCTTCACGCGTAAACAAGGATAGCATTTTATCGTTATCCTTGTAGTCCGCGCAGCGGATTACCACTCCGGTAAGCATTTTAGACGGCATTGCTATCTCCTTGGCTTATTTTACATGCTTTTTTTCTTTTAGCGGTAAGCCATTATAGGAATGACAAACGACTTAACAACGGAGGCGATGAATAAATGAAAATACCCGATAAAAAAACCGAGCTTTGGAAGCTCTTTGAAAAAACCGGGAATATATCGATTTACGTTTACTATGCCTCGCTAAAAAAGTCTATCCCAATAATAAAGAATTAAACAAGCGCATCTCGTTAAGAAATGCGCTTATCGACGCTTTAAATTTTAATTTGCAACCTCAACTTCAGTTTCATAAACGCTGACCTGTCTGTGGTTGGCATGCTTCACCTCAAAACGGACAACGCCGTCTACTTTAGCAAAAAGCGTATCATCTTTGCCGATACCTACGTTATTGCCGGGATGAAAATGCGTGCCGCGCTGCCTGACAAGAATATTGCCTGCCAAAACAAACTGACCGTCTGCGCGCTTAGGCCCTAAACGCTTTGAATTACTGTCACGGCCGTTACGGGAACTGCCGACGCCCTTTTTATGTGCAAAGAGCTGCAGATTCATATTGAACATTGGTTTACACCTCCCTGTATTTAATGTTTAGAAACTCACCGTATTGCTTTTGTATTTGTTTTAGACCCAATACAGTTGAATCTATAAGCAATACGGCTTTTTCCGATACCGATGCGCTTATATCTTTTGGAAGCATGCAATACAATCGCGCTTCGCTGATTTCATACGCCACATCGATATTCAACAACGTCTCTAGGCTCATTATCATCGTTTGCGTTAACGCCGAAATTGCGCTGCAAACAATATCCTCACCTTCAACGCCATACCCGGTATGACCCGCTACTTCAAGTCCCACCGGCCTTTGGTTTTCAAGATAAACAATGACTTTCGTCATCAGCTTAGCCTATGCTGTTGATCTTAACAGTGGTGTAAGGCTGACGATGGCCCTGCTTCTTGCGGGAATCCTTCTTGGGCTTATACTTGAAGACGATTACCTTCTTGCCCTTGCCCTGAGACACGACTTCGGCTTTAGCGGACGCGCCCTCAACAACGGGCTTGCCAACCTTTACGCCTTCTTCGCCACAAAGCATGAGTACTTCAAACTCGACCTTATCGCCAACTTCCTTATCAAGCTTTTCGATTTTGATCTCGTCGCCCTCGGATACCTTGTATTGCTTTCCGCCGGTGCGTATAATAGCATACATAGTTTTTTACCTCCTCTTTCCAGTCTCGCCCATATTCGGCGTCGATATAAAATACCGCGCTTATAAGCCGACACGGAGCGGCTCACCGAAACAGTTTAGCACAATGGAATTTCTATGTCAAACAAAGTTTGCTCAAAATGAGTATTTTTTTGCGTAATACGCATCAAACTAGCGTATAAAAAGGAGTTATTTGCAATGAGTAAAATATATACTGATTTGGCGATGGAGTCAAAAGAGCTTAATCCAAATATCAAAGGCGTTGAGGAGCTATGCGAAGAGCACGATGATATTCGCATTACACGCACGCAAATTATATCCGATGAGGCAGTGGAGCTTTTGCAAAAGCCAAAGGGAAGCTATATAAGTATAGAAGCTCCGATCATATCGCAAAGATCGTCTATTCAGTTGGGATCGCTGTCAACCGAGATTTCAGCTGAAATAAAGAGACTAGTTGATAAAGCCAATATCGAAAAAGACGGTGCAATACTCGTTATTGGTTTGGGCAACCGCGCCATAACTCCTGATGCTTTAGGCCCTAAATGCATAGATGGTCTGTATGTAACAAGGCATATTAAGCAATATATGCCCGACGCTATATCAAAGCCTATTCGCTCGGTATGCGCCATAACGCCGGGAGTATTGGGCGTAACGGGGGTTGAGACGCTTGAGATAATCAAGGGCGTATCAGGGCGCGTGAAACCAAAGCTCATCATAGCTATCGACGCTTTGGCTGCACGCCGTTCATCAAGAATAGGAAACACAGTGCAAATGACTAACACAGGCATAAATCCCGGAGCCGGAATAGGCAACAACCGAGCCGGAATAAGCAGCGAAGCGTTAGGCGTTCCGGTAATAGCAATAGGAGTGCCGTTGGTTGTATACGCAGGCACAATAATAAGCGATTGTGTTCATGAAAAGAATGAAGTGAAAATTCCTGATGAGATAGAGCAGTTAATAGTTACGCCAAAAGAAATTGATGCCATAGTTGATTACATGTCAAAGCTTATAAGCAACGCGCTTAATCACGCACTGTATATGGAATACTATGACGAGCTCAAGAGCCTTATAGCATAAACTATTGCAAGACATCATATCTTCACTATGGAGGAAACAAATATGCCTCGAAAGAATAGTGAAAATAAGACGGAATCGCAAACGCGCATGGTTTACGGCGCGTTATGCATATTCATTCTGATTGCAGCAACAATAGGCGTGGCGGCGCTTTCCAACCAAACAGGCGCCGGCGCGTTTCTCACATTGCAGTTTCCAATATATTCAGCGAAAACTATAAGCACGGCTCAGGCCGAACAAGATGATTACCATATCATTCTTGAACAGGTTACTATGGATAACGATGTAAACAAGGAAATAGCTATCGACAAAATTGCTTCGGCGCCCGAATATGAGAAGCTCACGCTCACTGACGCCGAGCCTACCGTGCTTATCTATCATACACACACAACTGAGGCTTATGCAAAAACGGCGCTTTACAATTATATCGAAACAAGCCAATGGCGCACCGATGATAATACAATGAATATTGTAACCGTCGGTGAACGCTTAAAAACGCTGCTTGCCGAATACGGCATAGCAGCTATACACGATACAACAAATCATGAACCGCCAAAGCTTGCAACATCGTATTCGCGTTCGGTTGAAACAATGGAAAAATACAAATCCAAATATCCTTCGCTAAAGCTTTTTATCGACGTACATAGAGACGCTTACGGCAACGAGGAGGCTGGGTTAAAAGATGTGGTCATAATCAACGGTAAGGAAGTTGCAAAGCTGATGTTCGTTGTTGGCACGGGCGAGGGCGCAACAGGCACCGGATTTGGCGAAAAGCCCGACTTCCCATCAAACTATGCTCTGGCAAAAACACTTACAAATGAATTGCAGTCATTTGATGTGGATTTGGTGCGAAAAATACGCGTTAAAACTGGCCGGTATAATCAACATGTGGCTAATCATTGCATTTTAGTCGAAGTTGGGCATAATGCGAATACGCTTGACCAAGCGCTCAACGCGGTGGAGTATTTAGCCATGGCCATAGCGAAAACCGCTAATGCGCCGCAAATTGAAACGCCAATAGACGATGCGCTTGCCGTATTGCGTTTGCTGCCATAATGATATATGATTTTATTATGAAATATTTGGAGGCAGCCTATGTTTTTTCATATTAACACTAAAGACACCAGTTACATTTTATCCGTACTTGAATCCGGTCAGCTTTCATGCCTTTATTATGGCAAGCGGCTTATCGAGCGCGAAGATTACTCGGCTTTATTGGAGCATCATGATGTTCCTTATGGCGATATGGTGTCATATTCAAAGGACTTTCCGGTTCTGGGGCTCGATGATATGGCTCTTGAGGCTTCGTCACAGGGGCACGGCGATTTTAGGGAGCCCTCAATTATAATAAGATACAACGATGGAAGCACTACCTCCGATTTCGCGTATGATTCATACAGTGAGTTAGGCAACAAGCCGCATATCCAAGGCTTGCCTTCAGCGTATGATGACGACGGCTCGTCAAAAACATATCTTTTTGAATTGGTGGACAAGATAACTAACATACGTTTAAAGCTTTATTACACCGCGTTTTATAACAGCAACATTATAACTAGGCGCATGGAGGTTGTAAATCAAGGCGAGGCAAGCGTTACGCTTGAGCGCGCGATGAGCATGCAGCTTGACCTTTTCGCGGCCGACTTTGATTTAATCACATTTAACGGTGCTTGGGCCTGCGAACGGCAAAAAAATGAAAAGCCCCTCTCCCCCGGTATCTTCATAAACGATTCAAAGCAGGGCGCAAGCTCGTCGCGATCGAACCCGTTTATTATGCTAAAACGTAGAGGTGCAAATGAATTTAGCGGCGAGGCGTATGGCTTCAACCTTATATATAGCGGCAATCATTCTGAAATCGTTGAGGTTACCCATTTTGGAAAAACGAGAGTTTTATCCGGAATAAACCCACAGCTTTTCTCGTGGGCGCTCGCGCCTAATGATAAGTTCTGCACCCCGGAAGCCGTGCTCACTTTTTCGAGCGACGGCCTCAACGGCGTTTCCCAAAATATGCATTCTTTCATCAAGCGCAACATAGTGCGCGGCGAATGGAAAACAAAGCCGCGTCCGGTGCTTGTGAATAATTGGGAAGGAACAAATATGGATTTCAATGAGCGTAAGCTTATTGAAATAGCAAAAGTTGGCAAGGATTTGGGCGCTGAGCTTTTCGTAATGGACGACGGGTGGTTTGGTGCGCGAGACGACGATACAAGCAGCCTTGGCGATTGGTTTGTTAATAAAAAGAAGCTTCCCGGAGGGCTTGACGGGCTGCAAAAAAAGCTAAGCGCATTGGAACTTAGCTTTGGAATTTGGGTTGAACCGGAAATGGTGAGCGTAAATAGCGAGCTTTATAGAGCGCACCCTGATTGGGCGGTGAAAATTCCAGGAAGACAGCCTGCCGAAGGGCGCAATCAGCTTGTATTGGACTTAACACGCAGCGAGGTGTGCGCATATATCTTGGAGAAGATGAGCGAAGTATTCTCATCTGCGGATATTTCGTATGTCAAATGGGACAATAATCGCAATTTCTCCGATTTTTACTCATTGGGCCTATCGGCTGACAGACAAGGGGAATTCTTCCATAGATATATGCTTGGGCTCTACGAAATACTTGAAAAGCTCAATAAAAGATTCCCGCATATCCTCTTTGAGTCCTGCGCTTCGGGCGGCAATCGCTTTGATCTTGGCATGCTTTGCTATATGCCTCAAATATGGACGAGCGACAACACAGACCCTATCTCGCGTTTATACATTCAATGCGGCACAAGCTACGGTTATCCGCAATCGGTAATGGGCGCGCATGTAAGCGCTGCGCCGCATCAATCCACGCTTAGAAGTACGCCCGTTGAGACTAGATTTAACATAAGCGCATTTGGACTTCTGGGCTATGAAATGGATTTAACCGATATAACTCCTTTTGATAAACGCTGCATGAAAGCACAGGTCGAGTATTATAAGCAGCACCGTATGCTGCTTCAATACGGTGATTTTATAAGGTTAAGAACGCCGTTTGAGTCTAACAGGCCACTTTTCATGATAATAAGCGAAGATAAAAATGAAGCTGTTGCGGGTTTCTTTCAGATAAATGCGGAGCCTGTCCATACTCAGGATATTTTGCGGCTTCGCGGCCTGGACGATAAGCTAATATATAGGGTAACAGGCCGTAAGCAGTATATATCAATTAAAACCTTCGGTTCGTTGGTAAAGCACGTTATGCCAATTAAACTCAGCGGCGACGGCATGCCGCTTGCGCTTATAGCAAAGCGCTATATGTTTGCTATGACCGATGAAGACTACCGCATCGGCGGCGATATGCTAAATTATGCCGGTATAAAGCTCAAACAGCAATTTGGAAGCACCGGATATACTCAGGACATAAGAGTGCTCGGTGATTTCGGCTCAAGATTGTATCACATAAAAGCGGAATAAATAATAAATGGGCGGGCTGATTTGATTCCCGCCCATTTATTTAATCTTCATGCACTATTTCATTTTGCTAATGTGCCAAATATCCTCAGCATACTGCTTAATTGTTCTGTCGCTCGAGAATTTCCCGGCGGCGGCAGTATTTAGAAGGCATTTCCTTCCAAAGCTTAAACCGTTGCAATAATCCGCGTTAGCGCGAAGTTTTGCGTCCATATATGGCAAAAAGTCGAGCAGAAGATAATAGTGATCCGGCTTATGCCACTGCGCACCGAATAAAAGCGCCGCGTATAGCTCTCTGAACCCGCCTGTGCCGCCATCGCAAAACGTACCGTTTATAAGCGTGTCAAGCACGCGCCTTATTCTGGGGTTTGAATCATATATGGCTTTAGGGTCATACGAATCCTTTAGCCTTTCTATATCCTCAACCGTAGCGCCAAAGATATAACTGTTATCCGCACCGGCCTGCTCCACTATTTCGATATTTGCTCCGTCGTACGTGCCGAGCGTAACCGTTCCGTTGAGCATAAATTTCATATTGCCTGTGCCGCTCGCCTCTGTGCCAGCGGGAGATATTTGTTCTGAAATATCTGCAGCGGGAATAATATGCTCCGCATACGAACAATTATAGTTCTGCACAAATACCACGCGCATAAGATCTCGCATATCCTGGTCGTTATTTATCATCACCGCTATATCGTTTATGTATTTGATAACGCTTTTGGCGCGCACATAGCCCGGCGCTGATTTTGCGCCAAAGATGAATGCCGTGGGCGTAAAGTCCTTTAACGCGCCGTCCTTTATTGAATAATAAATATCAAGTATCGAAAATGCATTTAAAAGCTGCCGCTTATACTCGTGCATACGTTTGGCTTGAACGTCGAAAATAAAATCGGTTGGCAGTTCAATGCCTTCATGCTGCTTTATATATTGAGCAAGCTGACGTTTTTTTACATGCTTTATGTCGTTAAAGCATCTTATAGTATCTTCGTCTATGTGATTTCTAAGCAGGCTCAGTTGATTCAGGTCAGTAATATACCCATCGCCTACCTTTTCGGATATAAGCGCGGCTAGCTCAGGGTTACATAAGCCAAGCCAGCGTCTTTGCGTTATCCCGTTGGTTTTATTTTGGAATTTGTTGGGGTATATACTATACCAATCATGGAAGATATTATTTTTAAGTATCTCGGTGTGTATCCTTGCAACGCCGTTGGTGCAGCTTGTCATATAAACGGCGAGCCTTGCCATGTGGATAGTATTATCCGTAACTATCTGCATATTAGCTCTTTGCGCATCGCTAACGCCAAGTGTGGATAGTTCGGCATTGAGCTTATCATTTATTTTGAGCACTATAGCGCCAACGTCGGGAATAACGCTGTTGAACAATGCTAGCTCCCACTTTTCAAGCGCTTCGGTCATAATGGTATGGTTTGTATAGCCAAAGGTTTGCTTTGTAATGCTAAAGGCGCTGTCAAAATCCAAGCCTTCAAGCATAAGCAATCTGATAAGCTCAGGAACAGACACCGTAGGGTGCGTATCATTGAGCTGTATGGCGCACCAGTCCGCAAAATGTATAAAATCATTTGAATGCAGCCTTTTATACCTGCGCAATATATCCTGCAATGACGCGCTCGATAAAAGATACTGCTGCTTCAAACGCAGGCGCTTACCGGCGTATGTGCTGTCGTTAGGATAAAGCACTCTCGTTATATCCTCAACCGAATTTTTCTCCAGCACTGACAGGTCGTACTTTTGCTCATTAAACAGGGCGAAATCGAACTCCTGCAAGGGCTCGCTCTGCCAAAGTCTCAGCGTGCCGACGTTTTGCGTTTCATAACCTATAACCGGCATATCATAAGGCACGGCAAGCACGCTTTGATCAGCAAAGGCGACCGTTACTGCATGGTCGTCGCGTCTTTTGCCCCAAGGATCTCCAAATCGCGACCAATCATCAGGCTTTTCAACCTGAAAACCGTTTTCAAAGGTTTGTTTGAAAAGGCCGAATTTATAACGCAGGCCATAACCGTCAATGGGTAGATCCAAAGTGGCGGCGCTGTCCAAAAAACATGCTGCCAGCCGGCCGAGTCCGCCGTTGCCAAGCGCGGCGTCCTCTATGTCCTCAAGCATGTTTATATCGATGCCCTTTTCCTCAAGCAAAGAACGCACCGTGGGAAGTATGCCCAAGCAATAGAGATTATTAAATATCAGCCTTCCAACAAGGTATTCAGCCGATACGTAATATGCACGCCTTACCTTTTCGTGCGCTCTGCGGCTGTTCATCCAGTCTGTTGAAATCGCGCTCATTATAGCGTCTGAGAGTGCGTTATGCAGTTGTACAGCGTTGGCCTCCGTCAGTTCTATCTGATAGTCTGTACGGAGAGCCTCCTCTGCCTTAGCAATTAACTCTTGACTGTTAATTTGTATCATGCTCATAAGCGCTTATGCCTCAAACGAGAATTTATAATCAAGCTTTAACATATCGCGTACAGCAATAAGGTCTTTTTGCACGGATTCGCTTACCGGCACGCCCTTATCCTTTCTATCAAGCCAAACAAGATATTCCTTTTCACCGGCCGTATATATCTTATCGTGGCCTTCGGCCTTCTTTGACGCCCTCAATTCAACAAGAATATCGGTGCATATCTCCTTAAAGCTTTCAATTCCAAGGAAGGCTTCAGGGTCGATAACAAGGAAGAAATGACCTAGATGATAGGGTATCTTTTTCCCATCCTTCATTCCTGTAAGCTGCTTTAAATAGCTTCCGGCGCACAATGCCGCCGAAAGCACTTCAACAACCGTTGCATAGCCATAGCCCTTATATCCGGCAAGCTCTTCACCAATGCCGCCAAGCGGCGCTAGAGCAGCTTTTCCGCTCGTAAGGTCAACGAGTATCTCTTTGCTATCAGTCATCGCCTTTCCGTCGTTGCCAATTACCATGCCCGCAGGCGTATCCATATTGTTTCGTGCGAAATATTCTATTTTGCCTCGCTGTGTTATGCTCGTTGCGCAGTCAATAACAAATGGGAACTCTTCATTTGTTGGGAACGCCACCGTAAGGGGATTTGTGCCAAGCATATTTTCAACGCCGAACGTGGGCGCTATAGAAGGTCTGGCATTTGTTCCCGTAATGCCTATCATTCCGGCCTTTGAGGCCATCATGGCCCAATACCCTGCTATGCCGTAATGCGTAGAATTGCGAATGGTAGCCATTGCAATGCCATACTTTTTCGCTTTCTCTATTATGGATTCCATCGCCTTGTGGCTTGCCACCATACCCATGCCGTCATGCGCATCGATAACCATGGTAGTAGGCGTTTCCTTTAAAATTTCAATTTCAGTTTTGGGATTTTGTATCCCCGCGTTTATTCTATCAATGTATATGGGTTTAAATCTGTTTACCCCGTGACTCTCTATACCGCGTCTGTCGCTTTCCATAAGAACGTCGGCGCAGATTGCCGCTTCCTCCCTAGGCACGCCTATCGCAACAAAAGCGTCGGTCATAAACTCGCCTATCTGCTTCCATGATACATAAGGTCTTTTTTCCATAATTATGTCCTCCTAAAATTATTTACTCGTCAGCCCAGTTCATTGCGCGCTCAACGGCTTTACTCCATTTTGAATAAAGCGCGCTGCGCCGTTCATCAGTCATGTTCGGTACAAATATTCTCTCGCTTCTTCTGTTCTTCTCTATCTCGCTTTTATTCTTATAAAGCCCGACAGCCAGTCCGGCAAGATAGGCGGCGCCTAAAGCGGTTGTTTCGACGTTAATCGGCCTGTCGACCGAAACATTAAGAATATCCGCTTGGAACTGCATCATAATGTCGCTTACCGACGCTCCGCCGTCCACCCTTAAATCTTTTATGGGACTGCCTAAATCGTCCTGCATAGCATTGCATAAATCCTTCACCTGATATACTATGCTCTCGAGCACAGCCCTTGCTATATGCTCTTTACAGGTGCCGCGCGTTATACCCACCATAGTTCCCCGTGCGTACATATCCCAGTATGGAGCGCCAAGCCCAGTGAACGCGGGAACAAAGTATACCCCGCCGGTATCGGGAACGCTTTGCGCTAATCTATCGCATTCCGGAGCTGATTCTATAAGTCTAAGGTCATCGCGCAGCCATTTGATAACAGAACCTGCGTTAAATATGCTGCCCTCAAGCGCATATTCAACTTCATCATTTATACCCCACGCTATAGTTGTAAGCAGCTTATTTTTTGAGCGCAGCGATTTTTTGCCGGTGTTGACCACCAGGAAGCAGCCCGTTCCGAATGTATTTTTAGCTTTCCCCGGCTCGAAGCACGCCTGGCCAAAAAGCGCGGCCTGCTGATCGCCTATAGCCGACGCAATGGGAATTCCCACTAGCTCGTCTATACCTATAATGTGTTTTTTTACAGTTCCGTAAACACAGCTTGACGGCATTGCTTTAGGCAGCATAGCCATGGGAATATCCAAAGCTTCGCATAGCTTTTTATCCCAGCAAAGCTTGTCTATATCAAAAAGCATAGTCCTTGCGGCATTTGTATAGTCGGTAACATGCACGCCGCCCGTGAGATTCCAAATAAGCCATGAATCTATAGTGCCAAAGAGCAGCTCGCCTTGCTCTGCGCGCGCCTTTGCACCTGGAACCTTAGCCAGTATCCATTTGATTTTGGTTGCAGAAAAATAGGCGTCGATAATCAATCCGGTTTTTTCCCGAACATAGTCTGACCACCCGCCCTCAATTATTTGCTCGCATATAGGCGCAGTTCTTCTGCACTGCCAGACGATAGCATTATAGATAGGCCGACCGGTTTCCTTCTCCCAAATAACTGTTGTTTCACGTTGGTTTGTGATGCCGATGGCCGCTATCTGCTCTGCGCTTATCCCTGATATGCTTAGCGCGTCCTTTGCGGCTCTCAACTGGCTGTAGAGTATCTCCAACGGGTCGTGCTCGACGTATCCCGGCTGAGGATATATCTGTGTAAACTCATTTTGAGCTTTTCCAATTATACCGCCCGCTTTATCGAATATGATGGCTCTTGAACTCGTGGTGCCTTGATCCAGCGCCATTATATATTGCTTCATCAAGCGCCCTCCTTTACTTGTTAAATATATTATAATACCTATCGCACTTACTAACAAGCATAAAACATTTTTGCAAATTTTGATTTATTATTTCTATTTTTATCGAAGTGATAAATCGGCTTACTTTTATTGTTGACAAATTATGGTAAAGCGCATTAACATATTTGTGTAATAGTTAAGAAAGGCAGAGCATCTATGGCAGCGGAAGAAATTACATCAAAAACAGGATTGGCATTTCAAAAGCTGGTACATACATATAATATATGTATGCAGAGAACTTTGAATAAATATGGCCTTTATCCTGGTCAGCCTCAGCTAATGTTCGCAATACGCGACCTTGAAGCACCTACGCAAAATGAATTGGCTATCAAGCTTTCAGTCAGTAAGGCTTCTGTAGGCGTATCGCTTAGAAGACTTGAGAGCTCTGGCTTTGTAAAGCGCGTGCGCGATAAAGGCGACACTCGCTGCATTAGAATAGCGTTAACAAAAAAGGGACTTGAATATGTTCGCTGGTGCGATATAGATTATGAAGTGCTTTTCACAACCATGCTCGAAGGCTTCACCGGCGATGAAAAAGAGCGCGCATTCAGCACGCTCGAAAGAATGGATACAAGCCTGATGGAATTAAAGGGCAGACTTGAAAGCTAATCGGCCTTCTGCGCTTGTTTGGCTATATCCCAGTATTTATTGAGCAGCTCGAGATCATGCCCGTCAATGGAGCCATATTGCTCAATTACAAGCTGCTCCATTTTTTCAAATCGCGATATAAATTTTTCTATTACTGCTTCAAGGAGCAACTCCGGCTCATAGCCTTTAAGCCGCGCTACATTGACCACGGAGAACAGCACATCGCCCAGTTCTTCTTGTATTGCGCTATCATCATTTTGGCTCAAAGCCTCAATTGCCTCATTAGTCTCCTCAATAATTTTATTGGAAGCGCTTAATGCGTCGGCCCAGTCAAAGCCTATTTTGGCCGCCTTCTTTTGCACTCGCTTTGCGCGCATGAGCGCGGGCATTCCCACTGACACGCGCCGCATGGATTCAGTCACGCTTTCAATATGCTTCTCTTTGTTCTTCAGCGCTTCCCAGTTGACAAGAACCTCTTTGGAATTCGCCACGCTTACGTTTCCAAAAACATGCGGGTGCCTGTATATAAGTTTTTTAACTATACCAGTGCTTATTTCATCTATGTTGGTCGGCACGACTTCATCCATAAGCTGTGTATGGAAAACTATTTGCAAAAGCACGTCGCCCAACTCCTCTATAAGACCTCCCCTATCCTTTTTATCTATTGCGTCAAGCACTTCATAGGCTTCTTCAATGAGGCTTGTCTTTAGGGATTCGTGCGTTTGCTCCGCATCCCATGGACAGCCGTCCGGCGCGCGCAGCCGTCTCATTATGGCGCACAAATCGTCTAAATCGCAGCTTAGGCTTTCCTGTGTGCTCACCGGCGGAACAAGTATAACAAAATCGTCTTGATAGACGGAGGGATCTACCAATGATTCTAATGCTATTTCGGCTTTTTGTATGCCTGACTCAGCTTTGTTAAAGATACATAAGGTATGAGCCGATGGGTACTTTGCTCGCAGCTTTTCGCATATTTCACTCAACGGCACATTTTGAGGGTTTAGAATTATATATGCGGTGCCTGAAGCAAATCTCTTAGGCAGTTTATCGCTAAAAATCATGCTTATTGATGCGTATTCTTCCTGAACGAGGCTGTATAAATCATTCAACGACATCATTTGTTTGCACTCTCCTTAAAAATAATACGGCTTAACCGTCTTCCGCCGGGTAGCATTTCGAATTCTTCTTTACTGAGCATTTGAAATACGAGCGCACAAACAAGGAATACAACTACGCCCGCCGCAACCGCTATAAGCGTGCCCATAGTTCCTTTTCCGTCAAGAAGCGTTTTTGCTAAATATACGCTCGCCGCCATGAACAGCGTTGCAACAACCGGTTTGCCAAACATATCCCATATATTTAGCTGCATATTAGTTTTTTTGATTATATACAACATATCCATTATGCCCGCGTAAGCATAACAAACCACCGTTGATATTGCAGCGCCCTGAATATTTATATCCGGATCGCGCATCAAAATAAGCATTGTCACCGCTTTTAAAATAAATCCAATAAAAAGATTGAATACGGGGACGTTTGGCTTGCCAATGCCTTGGATAACACCCGTCATCGCTTGCACAAGCGAAAGGAAGATAACGCCAATGGAGGCTGTGCGCATAAGATCTTCGCCCAACGCCAACTCCGCTTCCGTTAGGTTTGAGTAAAGCATAGATAATATGGGCTTTCCTAAAAGAAATAGTCCTGCGGCGCAAGGCAGTCCTATGAGCAGCGCAAGCTTCAAGCCCATTTTTGCTGATCTCCGCACATTTTTATAGTTTTTCACCATCATTGACGCCGATATTGCCGGAACAAGGCTCATAGCAAGCGACATGGTGAATACGCCAGGCATATTTATCAGCGTTGATACATTGGCGCGCAGTATTGAATATGCGGTTTGAGCGGTTGCCTCGCTAAAGCCTATATCACGCAATATTCTGCCAATCAAGGCGCTGTCAACAATGCCTGTAAGCGGGCCTATAGAAGCGCCTATAGTTATCGGGATAGCAATAGCAAGCAGCGTGCGGACAATATTATCATTTTTTCTGATGCTTACGGTTTTCCTAAAACGGGACGACAAGCCTCTTTTTTTAATCAGATAGAATACGATGATAGTGATTAGCGCCAGCAATTCCGAAATCGAAACGCCTATCAGCGCACCCATTGCCGCATACTCCGGGCCTTGCGGCAGCAGCTTTATTGCGAGCGTTAAGCTTATTGCAAGCTTACCCACCTGCTCGACCACCTGAGAAACGGCGGTGCCCGTCATCATTTGCAATCCTTGAAGATAGCCCCTGTATGAGCACATTAAGGATACTACAAGCAAAGCCGGCGCAAGGGCTTTAAACGACAAAGAAGCTTTACCAAACGTCGATATTGAAGCCAGCCAATCCGCTCCAAAAAACATAAACGCGCACGTGACCACGCCTATTATCAGCAGCAAAAGCTGAGCTTTTTTCAGCACCTGCTTCGCCCCGCTTAGATCGCCGAGAGTAACGCGTTCAGACACCATTTTGGATATGGCGGTGGGCAGGCCTGCGCTTGAAATAACGAGCAGTGCCGAATAATAAGGATAGGCGACCTCGTAATAGCTCATGCCAACAGTGCCTACCGCGTTTGCCAGCGGTATTCTAAAGCATGCTCCTATTATTTTGACTAAAAGACCGGCAATACCCAGTATTGCCGCACCTTTAACGAATGATTCCTGTTTTTTCTCCATAAATTATCCCTCGCATGCCGACCGCATAATCAATAACAAACTCTATTATAACAGATTTATTTTCAAATGTTTGTCTAAATCATAAAACTTACAAATCTTGCATTGTTTTTCCTTGATTATGCTATAATTCTAGTATAGTCTATCTATATTCAATATGTTTTGCGGAGGTATAGCAGCCCATGAAGCTCTCGT
>CAZZNN010000004.1:0-17123 GCA_964655605.1 uncultured Oscillospiraceae bacterium | reverse complement strand
TTTTTTCTTGATTATGCTATAATTCTAGTATAGTCTATTAGTATTCAATTTGTTTGCGGAGGTATGACGGCTCATGAAGCTTTCGTTAGATGGAATAGTGTGCGAAATCGAACAGGGACAGAGCATTTTAGACGCCATAAAAATGCTTTCTCTTGATAGCGATTCATTAAAAATGCGTCCGCTTGCAGCACAGATAGGCGGAGAGATATTCAGTCTTAGATATACGCCGTTTCGCGATGTTGACATTCATCTATTGCGTTACGGGGAGGAAATGGGACGTCGCGTATATGAGCGCACGCTAAAATTCTGCCTCATAGTGGGCGTAAGAAAGCTCTACCCAAAGGCGCGGCTGCAAGTGCATTATGCACTGGGCGGAGGTCTATTCACCACTATCGACAAAGAGCCTGCGCTCAGCGAGCAAGACGTCATTCTTCTTGAAAGCGAGCTTAGGCGGCTTGTAAGGCTTGGCTTGCCTCTTGAAAGAAAGCGCCTGCCAATAAATGACGCTATCGATTTTTTTGAGGATGACGGTCAATTTGACAAGGCAAAGCTGCTTAAATGGCGAAAATTCAGTTATTTTGACGTTTATCGCGCTGAAGGCCACATGGATTATTTCTATGGTGAAATGGCTCCCAGCACCGATTATGTGGATGTTTTTAGGCTCAAATACGTTGACGGCGCTTGTATAATGCTCATGCCGCGCTCAGACGAGCCTGATGTGCCATCAGACTATACGGAGCTTAAAAAGCTCGCTTCCGTTTTTCATCAAAGCGACGATTGGGGTTGCTTAATGAAATGCAACACGGTAAACGAGCTTAATACTCACGTGGAAAACGGCACGATAAGAGAGCTGATAAGAGTTAACGAAGCGCTGCACGAAAAGAGCTATGCGAATATTGCGGACGCAATAGTTACAAAGGGTGCAAAGGCGGTTATGGTGGCGGGGCCGTCGTCTTCCGGCAAAACCACCTCCGCACACAGGCTTGCCACTCAGCTCAGGGTACTTGGGCAGGAGCCCATCATGCTATCGCTTGATAATTACTATTTGGATAGAGACGCTATTCCCCTGAACGAACACGGCGAGCGCGATTTAGAGCATATTAACACGCTTGATATAAGGCGTTTCAATAAAGACCTGGCAGCTTTGCTAAACGGCGATGAGGTTGAAACCCCCATATTCGATTTTATGACCGGAGCGCGCGCGCCGCAGGGCAAGCTTGTAAAAGCGGCGAACGACCAGCTTCTTATTATCGAAGGCATACATGGAATGAACCCCCTGATGATTTCGCCCGATATAGATGAGAGCAAGATATTTAGAGTCTATGTCAGCGCGCTCACCACGCTTAATCTTGACGACCATAACAGGATTCGCACAACCGATTTGCGCCTCCTGCGTCGTCTTGTGCGCGATTATGAAACGCGAAATGCTTCCATGGAGCAAACGCTTTCTATGTGGCCAAGCGTAAGGCGCGGCGAGGAAATGTGGATATTCCCATATCAAGAATACGCTGACGCTTTATTCAACACCACCTTTGTTTATGAAGTGGCCATACTTAAAAAATATGTATATCCACTTTTAAGCGACGTGCCACCCGAAAGCAAATATTATGCGCAGGCGCGCGATATAGTTAAATTTCTTAACTATATCCTCGACGCTGACGTTGAAGACGAGATACCGCCTACCTCAGTGCTGCGTGAATTTATTGGTGGAAACACATTTTACAGATGATGAGGGCATTACTAAATGAGATTTATTTCATGGAACGTTAACGGACTTCGCTCTTGCGTAGGCAAGGGCTTTGAAGACTTTTTCAAATTTATAAACGCAGATGTGTTTGCAATACAGGAAACAAAGCTCCAGCCGGATCAAATTGAGCTTATAATGCCCGATTATAAGCAATTCTTTCACAGCGCAGTTAAAAAAGGTTATTCCGGAACCGCCGTGTTCACAAAACACGAACCATTATCCGTCCAATACGATTTTGCAGCGGCCAATAGCACCGGTCTTGCAAACGAAGGGCGCGTTATAACGCTGGAGCTTGACGATATGTATTTTGTGGACTGCTATACCCCCAATTCACAGCGCGAATTAACAAGACTTGACGCGAGAATGCTTTGGGAGGACGCTTTTAGGGAGTATCTTATAGAGCTCGACGCAAAAAAGCCTGTTGTATTATGTGGCGACTTAAATGTTGCGCATTGCGAGATCGATATTGCAAACCCCAAAACCAATCACAAAAACGCAGGCTTCACCGATGAAGAGCGTGCGAAATTCACTATCCTTCTTGAAAGCGGCTTTACCGATAGCTTTAGATTCTTACACCCTGAACAAGCTGGCGCATATTCATGGTGGAGCTATATGAGCAACTCAAGGCAAAGAAACATCGGCTGGAGAATAGACTATTTTGTTATAAGCAACAGGCTGCAAGAGCGCTTGAATACGAGCATAATATTGCCCGAAATCATGGGCAGCGACCATTGCCCCGTAATGCTTGAGCTTAAATAATGCATAAAATGCTTGAATTATGCGCATTTTGGCGCTATATTATGGGTGTATAGTATAATTATGGAGGGATAAAAATGGCAACTAAAGTCTGGGCACACAGAGGCGCGAGCGCATACGCTCCCGAAAACACCATTCCTGCTTATAAAATGGCTATAGACATGGGCGCTGACGGCATCGAGCTCGACGTTCACATGAGTAAAGACGGCAAGCTCATGGTAATTCACGATGAAACGGTTGACAGAACCTCAAACGGACATGGCCGTGTTGTTGACATGACTTGTCAGGAGCTGAAAAAGCTTGATTTTTCGTATGGCAAAGACGGTTATTCAAATGTTAGGATACCCACGCTAAGAGAAGTGCTGGGTCTTTTAAAAAATACCAATCTATATTTAAATATCGAAATTAAATGCGACGTGGTTATATATTATGGTATATGGGACAAGCTCATTGAACTAGAGCGTGAAATGGGATTTGAGGGACGCATAATCTACTCATCCTTCAACCATTATGTGCTTATGAAGCTGCGTGAAGCTGATCCAAATGCTAAAATCGGCCTCCTGTATTCATGCGGCATAGTTGACCCATGGGTATATGCAAATTACTTGAAAGCGGACGCAATCCACCCCCACTATTTCGCTGCTTTGAACTGCTCCGGCTTGATTGAAGGCTGCCATAAAAATGGAGTTATGATAAATCCGTGGACTGTTGACAATCTCGAAGACGCAAAAAAGCTTGCCGATGCAAATATCAATGCCATAATCACCAACAAACCCGATATAATGCTTAAAATGCTTGGCAGATAAAGAATATCTCAAAAGCGCTTTCCATTTGTCTTTGGAAAGCGCTTTTTTTAGTCGCAAGTTAATGTATATCCCTTGAAATCAATGGCGTGTGCGTCTTCTTTGCAGTCGTAGCACCATAAACCGGGCGAGTGAATATCTTCTTTATTGGGAATAATCGACGCCACGCCATTTGGAATAATTGGCGCCGTGTTTACAGGTGTTGGGGTTGGAGTTGCTGACGCCCAGTGCGGCGGCTTGGGAGTTGGTTCCGGCGTTTTTGTTGGTTTAGGCGTTGAATTCACCGCCGCAGGCGTGGGCGACATGAACGCCGGCGTGCTATCAGGCAAAGCAAGCGGGTCTGGATTAAGCGGATCGCCTATGTCGGGTGCAGGCGTTGATGTTGCTTGCGAGGCATTATATGGTTCCTGCGCAGAATAGCCATACGTCATGAGAAGGCAGGCAAACCGACAGCCTTCGGTATACACCTTGCCCGCCACCACAGAGCCCGGCCCTGATAGCGCTTGACCAACGCCTACGACCGTTATGTCCGCATTAAGCATTGCCTCTCTATGGCCTGTGGTAGATTCCATCCATGAATCAATAAATCTTTTTGCATTTAGATTCACTTCGTTTGTAAATGCCAAGTTTTCAAAAGCCAAAGAGAAACCGCTTATATTGAATTCAGCGAACACTGTGCCGAAATTGCGTCCGTCAGGACGTTTATGCGCCGTTTCGGCACTGCCCATGTCATTGTATGTGCATTCGTTAGCGCGCTGCTTCGCGGGCAAGCACATCGAAAAATCCAACGTAACGGGCTTTAGCCCGCGAGCGGTTCTTTCTTTATTTAAAAGCTGACAAACGGCTATAGCAAACTCCTTATCCGTTTCGTCGAGAGAAAGCGCATAAGCTTCCCGTGTTTGCGCTTGGCACACAAATATTATGCCAAGACAAACGCACATAATTTTTTTAAGTTTTGCCGATAACTTAATCGGGAACATCAAACGCCTCCAGTTTGGTCTTGGCGGGCTTTGGTTTGTTATCGCCATGCTTTGTAAAGAACATGGTCACAAATGAAGCCGCAACAAGCACCGCCGCATAGGGGAACAGCGTGTGATAGCCCACATGCTCAAGCAAATAGCCGGAGACAATAGGCGTAACTATCTGAGCCGCCATAGAAAAAGTGTAATAGTAGCCCGTGTATTTGCCCACGTTTCCGTATCTGCTTATTTCAACCACCATAGGATAGCTGTTTACATTTATTGCCGCCCACGCAAAGCCAACCATTGCAAACATTATATATAACGCGGGTGAGAATTTTTCGGCAACGAATGCGCCCAGCGCAAAGCATGCCGCAAGCGCCGCTATGCCTATAAGTATGGTCTTTTTCCTGCCTATTCTGGATGAAATCATGCCTATAGGTATGTATGATACTACGGCGCCCGCAGTTGCTATAAGCAAACAGGTTGACGCCTGTGAAAGATCCTGCTGCCAAACCTGTGTGGCATATTTTGAAAAAGCAGTGGTTACGGCATTATAGCCCATAAACCAAAGCGCTACCGACGCAAGTATGAGAATAAGGCTCTTTTTTACGTCTGCGGGCAAACGCTCCTGCCCCTTATCGTCAGTCTCCTCTTTTTCCTCAGTCGCCGGGTCTACGCCATAGTTTATATCGCGCATTTGCGCTACAAGTTTCTTTTCATTGACGGTGATTATCAATAGTATAACGGCAATCACCATCAGTACGGCCACCGATATAAACAGCGGCAGATAATCAGTCGTAGCGCCTTCCTGAGGAGTTTTAACCAAAAGCTTAATTGCAGCTATCGTGTAAACGCCGCCAACAGCCCCCATAAGATTTATCACAGCGTTAGCCTTGCTTCTAAGCGGCTTAGGCGTAACGTCTGGCATCAACGCCACCGCAGGAGAACGGTAAGAGCTCATTGATATGAGTAAGAGTCCGAGCGCAACAAAGAAGAATACTATAGATTGACTTTTATCGGCAATAGGTATAAGTATCATCAATATTGTTGCCGCTACGGTGCCAAATACGATGAAGGGCATCCGTCTGCCCAATTTATCCGACAAAGAGCCAAAAAGCGGCAGCATAAATAAAGCAAGTATGTTGTCAAGCGACATCACAAAGCCCGCTATTGTATCACCCATGTGGAACGTATCGCGCAGGATAAGCGGTATTACCGCATCATAGGCCTGCCAGAATGCGCATATAGAAAAAAATGCCAACCCCACCAGAAAAGTTCGTTTATAATTTAGCTTCATTTGTTCACCTCAACAATAATATACGATAATTATATGCTTACACAGAATATATTGCAACGTATATCGTATATATCTTCAAATCGTTTGTCTATTCACTTTTATTGCATTATAATCTTATTAGGCATTATTTTATAAGGAGGATTACAACCTTGAAACAACTCATGCTTGGCAATGAAGCCATTGCAAGAGGCGCATTTGAAGCCGGCGTGCGTGTATCCAGCGCATATCCGGGTACGCCCAGCACCGAAATCAATGAAAACGTCTCAAACTATCCGGAGATCTATTCAGAGTGGGCGCCCAACGAAAAAGTCGCGGTGGAGGTCGCACTTGGCGCGGCCGTAGGCGGAGCGCGAAGCATGGCCGCGATGAAGCACGTTGGCCTAAATGTTGCCGCCGACCCATTTTTCACCGCCGCTTACACCGGAATAAATGCGGGAATGATGGTTGTAGTGGCGGACGATCCCGGTATGCATTCTTCGCAAAATGAACAGGACACAAGAATGATTGCAAAGGCCGCTCATGCTCCCTGCCTAGATCCTTCGGACAGTCAAGAATGCAAGGACTTCGTTAAACTCGCATACGAAATGAGCGAGAAATACGACACGCCCGTTATATTAAGGCTTACCACCAGAATCGCTCATGCAAGAACCCTTGTTGAGCTTTCCGAGCGCGAGGATACGGCCTTGAAGCCTTACCAAAAGCAGCCGCAAAAATACATCTCGATGCCGGCGTTTATGATAGCTCGCCACCATGTTGTGGAAGCGCGTGAAAAGCGCCTTATAGATGACGCTTCATCATTGCCCATAAACCGTGTTGAGTGGGCTGATAAAAAAATAGGCGTTATAACCTCCGGCGCAGCTTACAACTATGTTAAAGAAGCGCTTCCAAACGCGTCCGTGCTAAAGCTCGGCCTCGCTTACCCCATGCCGAAAAAGCTTATTGAGGATTTCGCTTCCGAGGTTGAAACCCTTTATATTGTTGAGGACATGGAGCCGTTCTATGAAGAAACCATAAAATCATGGGGTATCAAATGCACCGGCAAGGAGTTTACAGGCGTGCAGGGTGAATTGTTCGCCCGCAAGGTTGCAGAAAAATTTGCTTCCGGCAAACAGTATGGCCCCATGACAACGCAGGATATACCCAAGCGTCCACCCGTCCTCTGCCCTGGCTGCCCTCATCGCGGTTTGTTCTACGTGTTAAAAAAGCTCGACCTCACCGTTATGAGCGATATTGGCTGCTATACTCTTGGCGCGTTGCCGCCGCTTAGCGCTGTGCACACCTGTGTTTGCATGGGCGCTTCCATAGGTATGGCGCACGGCATGGAGAAAGCGCGCGGCAGCGAGCAGGCAAAAAAGACCGTTGCTGTACTCGGAGATTCCACCTTCTGTCATAGCGGTTTAACGGGTTTGCTTAACATGGCGTACAATAAATCCGTCGGTACGGTTATAATCGCGGACAACTCCATTACCGGCATGACAGGACATCAAAATAATCCCATGAACGGCAAGGATATTCACGGCGAAATAGCGCCTTCGCTCGACGTAATCAAACTGTGTGACGCGATGAATATAAAGAATGTTCGCATAGTTGACCCATTTGATATGAAGGAAATGGAGAAAACGCTTAAAGAAGAAACTCAGCGTGACGAGCTCAGTGTGATAATCTCCCGCAGGCCGTGCGCTTTAATAGTAAAAGAAAAGCATGCTCCGCTCGTCTGCAACATCGATAAATGCAAAAACTGCGGCATGTGCTCAAAGCTTGGCTGCCCATGCATAGTTAAAACCGATAAGGGTGTTCATGTTGACACGACTCAATGCGTTGGCTGCGGGCTTTGCGCGAATATTTGCCCGTTTGGAGCATTTGAAACGGAGGTAAGATAACATGACGATTAACATGGTTATAGTTGGCGTAGGCGGTCAAGGCACTCTTTTAGCCAGTAAGATCCTTGGCGTGCTCGGCATGAAGAATGGATATGATGTGCGAGTGAGCGAAGTTCATGGCATGAGCCAGCGTGGCGGCAGTGTGACAACTTATGTGCGCCTTAGCAACACAGAAAAGCTTTATTCAACCATCGTTGAGCAGGAGCAGGCGGACGTTGTGTTGGCGTTTGAACAACTTGAAGCTGTTCGTGCGCTTCCTTACCTAAAAAAAGACGGCGTAATAATCGCAAACTCACAGCAAATATTGCCCGTCCCCGTTATAATAGGCAACGAGAAATATCCCGATAACTGCATCGAGCGTATAAAAGCGCATAATGATCCAGTTATTGTTGACGCCGCGCAGATAGCTATCGAGTGCGGAACAGTTAAAGCCGTCAACACGGTGCTCCTTGGCGTATTGGCAACGAGAATGCCTTTTGAAAAATCCGATTGGCTTGAGGCTATTGCCGATAATGTAAAGCCTGCCTTTAAGGAGCTTAACGAAAAAGCGTTTATACGCGGATACGAATTGAGCAGTAAATAAGAGGCGATAGAAAAGCATGAGTAAATATAACTTCGATAAATGCGTTGACAGGCGGAATACCGGCTCGGTCAAATGGGAAATTGCACCCAAGCGCATAATTGAATCCGGCAATATCCCTCTGTCGATCGCTGATATGGAGCTTGAAACAGCGCCGGAAATAGTTGATGCGATGAAAACCGCCGCCATGCACGGGATATGCGGCTATACCGGCGTTGACGACGCATATTTTGAAGCGCTCCGCAGTTTCCAAAAACGGAGGCACAATCTTGCAATAGAGCGCGAATGGCTGACCGTTACAAGCGGCGTCGTCACTGCGCTTGGGATAGCTGTGCGTGCATTTACTGAAAAGGGCGACGGTGTTTTAATCAACACCCCTGCCTACCCGCCGTTCTTTTCAGCTATAAAAGGCAATGAGCGCACGCTCATCGAAAGCGAGCTGTTGCATGAATCGGGCCGTTATGAGATAAATTTCGATGAAATGGAGGCGCTGGCTAAAAGCGCAAAGCTGCTTATCCTATGCAGTCCCCACAATCCTGTCGGCCGCGTATGGACAGCTTCAGAGCTTGAAAGGCTTGCGCAAATATGCATAAAAAACGATCTTATCGTCATAGCCGACGAGATTCATCAGGACATCGTGCTCGATAATAATAAGCATATCACGCTTGCAAATATCAGTGGCATGGCGGAGCGCTGCATAGTTTGCACGTCCATGAGCAAAACCTTTAATCTGGCGGGTTTAAGCTGCTCGGACGTGTTCATTCCCAATAAAGAATTGCGCGAGCGATTCATAAGCGTGCAGCAGCGTGACAGTACGACGGGCGTGCCTTATTTTGCGCGCGCCGCGCAAATTGCAGCGCATACTAAGTGCGATAAATGGCTTGACGAATTACTCGCATATATATCGGCAAATTTCCGTCTTATGTATGATTACATTTCCGCAAATATGCCAGATCTTATCTGTGCGCACACTCAGGGCACATACCTTGCATGGGTGGATATGCGCGCGCTCAAAATGAATTGCGAGCAGCTTGAAGCTTTCAGCGTGAATAAAGCGCTGTTGGCGCTTGACGAAGGTTATATTTTCGGAAAAGCAGGCGAGGGCTTTGAAAGATGGAATCTTGCCCTGCCACGCGAAGAATTGAAGAAATGTCTCGACAGACTGTATAGCGCATACAAACAGCTTTAAGAAAACAGGGACAGGGTCATAAAGCCCTGTCTCTGTTTTTTATTTCGCTGAAACCTCTCCGCAGTAATTGGTTGCCATCATCGTGCGTATTTCATCCATGTCAGCCGTTTGGCCTAAAATCCACATCAGCTTTGTTACAGCTGCTTCGGACGTCATATCTTGAGCGGAAATTACCCCTGCTTCCTTTAATGATCTGCTTACCTCATAAATATCAGTTGAGCTTGCTTCATAAAGGCATTGCGAAGTGATAATAACGGGGATATTCTTTTCAATCAGGCATTTAAAGCTTTCGGCATGATCGCGCCTGATATTATGTACGCCGCCAAGCCCAAACGCTTCCACCACGACTCCCGCTATATCGCAATCCGCAATCTTCTCAATCAGCTTTGTGCTTACGCCAGGTATCAGCTTTAGAAGATATACTCTTGGGTCAATTTTATCAAAATACTCAAGCTTATCCGATAGTATGTGATCTGGCTTTGATATTTCAAAATATCTATCGTTTGCAATGAAACCAACATAGGGCGAGTTAATAGATTCAAATGCATTAAGCGAGGTAGTCCTCGTTTTCACGGCACGGCAGCCGTTTATAATTGAATTTCCAAAGCACAGGTAAACGCCGCCCCGCATTTCACGCGCCGCAATAAACGCATTTTTAAGGTTACGTCTTCCATCGGAGTCAGGATATGCTATGGGATACTGAGCGCCCGTGAATATAACGGGAATTTTTATTCCGCGGAGCATAAAGCTCAGCATGGACGCCGTATACGCCATTGTATCCGTGCCGTGCGTTATAACTATTCCGTCAAAATCCCAAGACGACTTGAGTATTTTAAGCGCAAGCTTGCACCATTCCTCAGGCTGAATATTTGAGCTGTCCATATTGAATAGGTCAACGCATTCTATGCCTTCTTTATCTACATCGATAAAATCAAGAAGCTTGTCCGCATCTAGCGCAGGAACAAGCCCGCTCTCCGATGGCATACATGCTATTGTTCCGCCTGTAGCAATTAAACGTATTTTCTTCATTGTCTCTCCCCCGCCGTTTTATTCAGCATTGCTACCGAGCGCGCTGAAATGCAAAGCATTTTGCCCTCAGCATTCATGTGCTCAGTAGTAGTTGCCTTTACGCTTACTTGTAACATATCTATTCCCAATACGGTTGAAATACTTTCACGCATTTTTTCCGTATAAGGTGAAAGCTTGGGAGCCTGCGCAATAATTGTGGAGTCGATGTTAACTATACAATAGCCCTTGCTCTTTAAAAGCTCGTCAACGTTTTTAAGAAGTTTTAAAGATGATATGCCCAAAAATCTTTCGTCTGAATCCGGGAAAAGCTTGCCTATATCGCCTAAGCATGCCGCGCCAAGAAGTGCGTCTATTATCGCATGTGTCAGCACATCTGCGTCAGAATGCCCCTGCAAGCCCTTTGCGTGCGGTATCTCAACTCCGCCCAAAACAAGTTTTCTTCCTTCAATCAAGGCGTGCGTATCCTCGCCGTATCCTATTGACTGCATTGTAGCCATATTAACAAGCTCCATATCTTCAGGATAGGTCAATTTCTGATTTGCCTGGCTGCCGTCGATATAAAACGGAATCTCCCCGCTTCGGATATAAACTTCGCAATCATCTGTTGCGCCAGTGTAATCGCACGTATTGTATGCCGACTTCAATTTAGCGAAGTCAAAAGCTTGCGGCGTTTGCATTTGCAAATAGTCGTCTCTTTCTATGCACTCGTGCGTATGCCTGTTTCTAAGCGTATCCTTAACCTTTACGGCGGCTATACCGCTTCCATGCTCGATAGCGGCGAAAATGCTTTTTTCTATCAGCTCCGCAGTCACAAAGCAGCGCGCCGCATCGTGTATTACAATAATATCGCATGCCGTCACAGAATTAAGCGCCTTATAGACCGATTCAGAACGCGTTCTTCCGCCGCTTACAATAGCCGCGTTTATATTCAAAGCCTCACAGGTTTTTTTGATTTCGTTAGCCGTATCGCTTTGAGATGCGGTAAAAACATACTCCATGTTCTGTTTACAAGCCAAAAACGCCTCCGCACAAAGGCGGATAGGCGTTTTTGAATTGATCTTGGCGGTAAGTTTATTATAGCCCATGCGGTTCGACTGCCCCGCACAGAGAATAATGCATACTACTTTCTTTTTTATATCGCACATCATTCCGGCAATATTTCATACATCGACGCAGCATCGTCTTTCTTTGTGTATTCCTGAATTGTCAACACTCTGAAATACAGATGCTTTCCGCCCATAAGCAAATCGAGCTTATCTCCAACCTTGACCTCGCTCGAAGGCTTTGCCACCTTGCCGTTAATTGAAACACGGCCTAGGTCGCACGCTTCCGCTGCAACCGTTCTGCGCTTAATAATGCGTGATACTTTTAAATATTTATCTAGTCTCATGCCTGCTTTCCTATTGCACGGAATATATCTGTAAAGAGAGTAACCGTGCCGTCGTTCCTCCAAGTTTCAAGTATGCTGTTCCACTCCTCGGCTTTAAGCTCATCTAGCAGCATTTCGGATATGCTGTCCTTAACTGTGCTCAAATCCGCGTTGCCTGAAGGCTCGTCCTTAACGTAGCTTATTATATGATAACCGTCGTCATCAAGGAATACCTCGGAGTAGCCGCCTATGCTAAGCTTAGCAAATTGTTCCTTAAGCTCGCTTGACCAATCGCCATCGGATTCAGAGTCATAAAGCGTGCTTATAAGCTTGCCATTAGCCTTATAAGCTTCTATCTCGGTAAAATCAGTGTTTTCAGTGTATTGAGCGAGTACATCTGTGAATGAAGCGCCCGACTGAAGCTTTGCATAGGCTTCTTCTATCTTTGCTTTTGCGCTCTGAAGATTGGCCTTTATTAGCTCATCGGCTTCCGTTTTAAGCGTTTTATACTTTTCCTCCAGCTCCTTTATCTTGTCCGCATTGTCATTTGTGCCGGAATAAACGTCCTCAAGCGCCAATGTCGAATACTCATTCTTAATGTTGGCAAGCTCCGTTTCGATCTCGGTATACCGCTCCGGTATCTCGCCTTCGGGCGCGGCCAAAATATCCATTACGCGGCTGTAGCCTTCGGGAGTATAAAGGATAAGAATGTCTTCGCCGGCTTCCTGCGTTTCCTTATCGGCCTTATATGCGGCGGGATCCTCGTTATAGTTTGTTGTATCGGCCTGGAGAAGCTCATTATACTTTTCAGTAACTTTGTCCTCCGTCACATTCACGTCAGCGCAAACTATATTCTTTAAAAGCTCCTCGTAATACGCGTCGGAAACGGCGTTCTTGGTGTATTCGATATACTCGTCATAGGTCATGCTTTCGCCTGTATAATATGCCGCTTCTTCTTCAATCAGAGATATTATTCTGGATTCAACATCAACGGTTGAATCTTGAGCCGCTTCATCTTCTGCTAAACCGCGGAAATATTCATGCATGCTTTCAAGCTCGGTTTCTGTTCTGCTTGCAAGCTCGGCCTGCTGCTCTGCGGACAGATTCTTAACTCCCAGCTCGGCCGCTTTAACAGAAATCAATTCTTTATTAACGAGCATATCGATTATGTCGTCCTGAAATTGTTCAAGAGTGGTGACGTCCGAAGTAACGTCATAGCCATATCCAGAAAGCATGGCGCTGTAATTATCGAAGACAGACTTAAACTCGCTGAGAGTTATCTCGTTGTCGCCCACCTTTGCAACCACGGCATTTAGATCCAAATCTGCGTTTAACGTTGCGTCAGAGGCGGTACCAGTTTCTCCCTGAGTCGGTTCGGTTAAACTGCACCCGCTAAGCACGGTTAGCATAAGTAGTAACGCAAGCAGTATAGGTAAAAACTTCTTCATTAAATATCTCCTAACGTGGACTTTTTGTCCATTAATCATCGTTTGTAATTATAACATCAATTTCGTATCACACAATTGTTAAGCGTGTAAACAAACTGTGGCAAACTATCTATCAAATCTGTCAATACTGCCTTTTTTCTGCGTATAAGCAGCGTTGGCATTTCAGCGTTTTGCATTTGCGCGCCTTGAATCGTGCCTATAGCCGAATATAGCCGCGTCCCGTCAAGCGGCGCGTCGGGCGTAAACTGCATTCTTACCTCGCCCTCCTTAACGCTTATTGAGGTAATAAACATTTTGCTCGCGTCGGCCTTTAATTTTGCTATATTTATAAGGTTTGATACATTCTTGGGTATTTCACCGAACCTGTCAATAAGCTCGTCCTGAATATCCATAACGTCGTCGTTTGACTCTATCATGGCTATTCGTTTATACATAGCAAGCCTATCGGACTCACGCGGTATATATTTGTGCGGTATGCCTGCCGGAATCGGCACATCTATCGTCGTATCAATCTTTGCTTGCTGCACCTCGCCGCGCGCTTCCTTAACCGCTCCGTCAACTATTTTACAATAAAGATCATAGCCAACCGCCATCATGTGCCCGGATTGCTCCGGTCCAAGCAGATTGCCCGCGCCTCTGATTTCAAGATCGCGCATCGCGATTTTAAAGCCTGCGCCAAACTGTGTGAATTCCTTTATCGCGGCTAAACGTTTCTCGGCGTCTTCATTCATAATTTTATCGCGTTTAAACGTGAGATACGCGTATCCAAGTCTCGCGCCGCGCCCAACGCGGCCGCGCAGCTGATATAGCTGTGAAAGCCCCATGCAGTCGGCGTCGTAAACGATTATTGTATTCACATTTTGTATATCAAGGCCGCTTTCAATAATGGTGCTGCAAAGCAGAACGTCATATTGATACTCCATAAAGTCAAGCATAGTCTTTTCAAGCGTGCGCTCGCTCATTTGCCCGTGCGCGTATGCAACTCGTGCGTCCGGCACGAGTTCGCGCAAATATTGAGCGAACCTTTCCATATTTTTAACTTTGTTATAAACGAAATAAACCTGCCCTTTTCGGCCTAGCTCTTTTAATATTGCCTCGCGTATTATCGCGTCATTGTATTCCATAACGTATGTTTGCACGGGATACCTTTGCTCAGGCGGCGTTTCAATTACGGACATATCCCTTATCCCCGTCATAGACATGTGCAGCGTCCTTGGAATGGGCGTTGCAGACAGCGTAAGCACGTCTACAGCGCGCTTTAAATCCTTTATCTGCTCCTTATGCCCAACGCCAAAGCGCTGCTCTTCATCTATAATGAGCAAGCCCAAATCCTTGAATTTTACGCTCTTGCCAAGCAGCTTATGCGTGCCGACAACAACGTCCACCGTGCCGTTTTTTAAACCGTCAAGCGCCTTCTTCTCCTGTTGCGGCGTATTAAAGCGCGAAAGCATCGCCACTTGCACGGGGAAGCCAGAAAAGCGCGATACGAATGTGTTATAATGCTGCTGCGCCAAAATGGTGGTAGGCACAAGAAACGCCACCTGCTTACCGTCCATAACGGCTTTGAAAGCCACCCTTAGCGCAACCTCAGTCTTGCCATAGCCCACGTCGCCGCAAAGAAGACGGTCCATCACCTTGCCGCTCTCCATATCATGCTTTATCTCGTCTATGCACGTAAGCTGATCCGGCGTTTCATCGTAAGCGAAATTGTCTTCAAGCTTATGCTGCCAAGGCGTATCCTGGGAATATTTAAAACCCGCCTGCCTTGTTCTTTCGCCATATAGATTAACTAAATCAAACGCAAGCTTTTTCACGCTTTCGCGCGTTCTGCTTACCGTCCTCTGCCATTCGCCGGTTCCAAGCGAAGAAAGTTTTGTCTTTTCTTCGCCTCCGCCAATATATTTCTGCACCCTATCAAGCTGATCTGTTGGGATATAAAGCTTATCGCTCCCGGCATATACAAGCTGCAAATAATCCCTCGTAACGCCCGCGGCAGTTAAACTTTCAACGCCTACGAACCTGCCTATACCGTGCAATTCATGCACTACCAAATCGCCTATTTGCAGCTCGCTGAAAGCAAGCTGCGCTTTGCGCTTTTGCGGAGTATGGCGTTTATTTGCCGATATGCCGAATAATTCATTTTCAGTGATCACCGCAAAATGAATTTCCGGATACTCAAATCCGCGTGCAAGCGATTTATCGAATATAAGCAGCTCTCCTCGTATCAACGCCCTGTTGAGCTCGCTTACAACAGGCGCCACAACTCCCGAATCCATCAGTATATCGCTAACACGCTGCGCGTGCTTGCCCGCATATATTAAAACTGTAGTCGAGCTTTTGCGCCATGCTATAATATCCGTTATAAGCGTCTGCTCCATTCCGGTGTATTGAGGCAGCATTCGCGATTCAAATTTGAAAATGTTTTTTGGCGAGATCTGGCTAAAGGAGCGCGGCAACGTCGAAAGCATAGCTGTATACCCCGTATCAAGCCGCTTTATCATTGCACTTGGCGTACATAATAAATCCGCCTGTTCTTTTTCCGCCGTACCGGTAAGCATAAGCGAGGATACCGTATCCAAAAACTCGGCATGCGCAATTTTCGCGCTTTCCTCAAGCCTTAACGGTTCATCAAGCAAGATAAGCGAGCCTTTTGGCAAATAATCCGTCAAATACGCTTCATCAAATATTAAAGGTAAAAGTGTAAGAAGCGATGAGGAAACACCGCCTGCTTCAAGAAGTTCAAGACTCTCCGACAAATTTTTTCGCTTCTTCATAGCGCTGATCGCGCGTTTCCTTGATACGTCGTTTATAACCATCTCGCTGAACGGCGAAATGGTTATGGCCTCTATATTGTTCAACGAGCGCTGAGTTTGCGCATCGTATTCACGCATGGTATCTATCTCGTCGTCAAATAGCTCTATCCTTATGGGGTTCTCACGCGTTGGCGGATATATATCCAAATAGCCTCCGCGAATACAGAACTGTCCGCGGCCTTCGCATATATCCACGCGCTCATAACCCATATTTACAAGCTGCTCCGCAGTAGCCTTGAGGTCTATGCGCTGTGCTATTTTAAATTCAAAATACGCGCCTTTGATTATTTCCGGCGGCGTTATGCGCTTTAGCAGCGCGCCTATGGATATGCAAATAACCTGCGGCTCTCCGTTTAGCAGCTTTTCAAGCACGCTAAGGCGCAATGTAGATATAGCAGGAGACGCTACAAAGCCAAAAGAATTCAGCGGCATATCGTTTATGGGAAAATGACTTGCCGAATCAAAATATTCGCTTATATCCGCCGCGAATCGCGCTGCGCTGTTTTCATTTGACGTTACGATAAGTATCGTTCTATTTGTTCTGAGCGAGAGCGTGGCTGAAAAATGCGTTTTCTGATTTTCGCCCAACCCAAAAACAGCCGCAGTGCCATTACCGTCACAGATGCAGCTTTCAAGGCGCAAGTATTCCTCATTCGTTCCTAATATGGATATAAGGGGATCATTCATTTTTGCTTTCTCCGCCGTTATCGCCGTTATCGATGGCTTCAATCTTTTGCTTTTTGGGCTTTTTGGTGTTATAAAGCTCCTGAGCGTGATGCATTTGCCCGCCTACAATAAGGCTCGCCGCTTCGGAGGCCTTTTGCATAGCGCCAAAAAGAAGCTCCATTTCATCTTTATTCGGCTCGGAAAGCACATGTGAAATCAACTGCTCGCCGCGTCCGTCCGGCGCTCCGATTCCAACCCTTATTCTTGGGAAATCATCAAACCCAAGCTGATAAATAATGCTGCGCATACCGTTATGCGTGCCGGCGCTCCCGCCTTCCCTTATGCGCAATGAGCCTAACGGCAAATCTATATCATCATATATGACTAAAAGTTCATCGTGCTCGCATTTATACCAATTTATAAGATCGCGCGCAGCAAAGCCTGAATTATTCATAAATGTATCAGGCTTTGCAAGCACTATTTTTGCGTTTTCAGCACGTCCCTCGCCAAAATATGAATGATGGTGGTGTCTTGTAACATCAATATCATATTTTTTTGCAATCAAATCAAGCGTCATAAACCCA
>CAZZNN010000003.1:0-35129 GCA_964655605.1 uncultured Oscillospiraceae bacterium | reverse complement strand
GAGAAGGATAACGGCTGCATAATAAACACCGTAACGCAGGTGACCGAAAAGCCGCAGCGCATAACAATAGCCGTGAACAAAAATAATTTCACCCACGACATGGTGCTAAAAACCGGCCGCTTCAATGTTTCGGTGCTCTCTACCGACGCGCCGTTCAAGGTGTTTGAGCATTTTGGCTTCCAGTCGGGGCGCAGCGTGAATAAATTTGAGAATTGCGAGCAAATTGTCCGCACGGAAAACGGCATAGTATATATTCCCAAATACACGAACGCCGTAATCTCCGGCAAGGTGATAACCACGATAGACGAAGGCACGCACACGCTCTTTGTCGCGGACGTGACCGAGGCCAAGACGCTTTCGTCAGCGCCGAGCATGACTTATCAATATTATTTTGATAATGTTAAGCCCAAGCCTGCGCCCGCGCCGGAAAAGAAAAAAGGCTTCGTGTGCACTATATGCGGCTATGTCTATGAAGGCGAAACGCTTCCCGCGGACTTTATATGCCCGCTGTGCAAGCACGGGGCAGAGTTCTTTGAGCCTATCAAATAGATAGCTTTTGATGTATAATAAAGCCGAGCGGTAAACGCTCGGCTTTATTTGGAGGCAAAATGGACGCAGAATTAACAAAATTTATCGAGTCCGCCATTGCGAATGGCGCATATAAGCTTATTTTGAGCAATCCTAAAGGCGGCGAATATAAAAAGATAACATTCTCGCTTTTAAACGGCGCTTTCGAGATAGAAAAGCTAACCGAAAAGCAGGCGTTTCACTCGCGCGCCGCTTTGTGCAATGCGTCAGGCGAGATAGCGGCGCTCATGGAAAATTTCAGACAGCTAAACGCGTGGAGCGGCGAGCGCGAGCTTAGCGCGCGCTATACCTCGAAGGGAAAGCTTTTAACGCACGAAAACAAGCTCGCGTCCGCGCCGCAAAAGCGCCTTTTGCACGACCGCGCAAAGGAATATGCGCTGCCTGACGGAGTTGCGGTACCCGCGCTTGTGGACGTTGGCGTTATGAGCGCGGACGGGCATATCGTAAAGGCTATGGCGGATAAATATAAGCAGATAAACAGATTTTTGGAGCTTATAGACGATTGCCTTGGCGAATTGCCAAAAGGCTCGCCGTTTTACGCGATAGACTTTGGGTGCGGCAAGTCGTACCTCACATTTGTTGTGTATCATTATCTCAAAAATGTGCGCGGCCTTAATGTGAGCATGACCGGCATAGACCTCAAGGCCGACGTAATGGCCTCCTGCAATGCTTTGAGCTCGAAATACGGCTATACGGGGCTTAAATTCGCCGCATGCGATATAGGCGAGTTCGCGCCGGATAAAAAGGTGGATATGGTTTTATCGCTTCACGCGTGCGATACGGCAACCGACCTCGTGCTCTATAACGCCATAAGATGGAACGCTGAATATATATTCTCAGCGCCCTGCTGTCAGCACGAAATAAATATGCAGCTAACAAAAAATTCCGTGCCTCTTTTGAGCGAATACGGAATTGTAAAGGAGCGCTACGCCGCGCTTTTGACGGATACCGTGCGCGCGAAGCTGCTCACGGCCTATGGCTATAAAACGCAGCTTATGGAGTTTGTGGAGCTTACGCATACGCCTAAAAACCTGCTCCTTCGCGCTCAGCGCGCCCCGCTTAAAAAGGACGTGCGGCTTGCTGCGTATAACGAGGCGCATGAGGCGCTCGCCGCGATAAACGTCACGCAAGCGCTCTGCCGCCTTACGGACGAAAACTTGACCCTAAAGTAAGCTGCATAACTCCGCGTTATAGCGCGGGCGCATTGCCGCAATAAATGCTCCGCAATAGGTGGCGCTTTATCCGGAAAAGTGCTATAATACATAGATCCAAATACAATTAAGGAGAAAACCTTGTATACATCAAAAAGACCCCTTGCGTGGCTGCTTGCGGCACTCACGCTTATGATTTTTTCAACGGCGCTCGCGTGCCCCGCGTATCCGGGCGAGGTCACCTTTACCGATGCCAACGGAGAAGAATTTCAGGCAAGGCTTTTTGGCGACGAGTTTTTTTCATACACCACCGATATTGAGGGGAACCTTTTGGTTGTGGATGGCGGCGGCGCGTGGCGCTATGTTGTAGCGCAAAATGGGGAGTTTGCCGTGGGAGAGCCGCTTCACCCCGCATTTTATTCCGCCGCGCCCAACGGCTCAAGCGGAGACGAAGCCCCAAAGGTTAATATGAACGATGTTGACGCTTCTCAAATAAAGGATAAAATTTCAGCGGTGCGCGACTCGGCAGCGCTTGTCGGCGGCGCTTTTTTAAGCGGCTTGCCCGCAAATGGCGCGCCCGCAAACGGCGTTGCTTCAACTAGAACAGATATTGCACCAAACTACGATTGCAATACCAACTCCCAAGACGCGCTATATGGAAAATACGCCACGTTGCCCCGATCTTTTGAGATCCCCGGAATAGGCGCAACCTGTCCGCTGCTTGTGATAAGGCTCAACTATGCCGATATAGAGTGCAAATCCACAGCTAAACAATGGTCACGCAGGATATTCAACGACGGCGTTTCAAAATATTACACCGAGGTTTCAAATGGCAAGTTCACCTATGTGCCCGCCACGGAGACAAACGGCGAGCAGGACGGCGTGGTTTCTGTGACGCTGCCAATAGATATGCCGCGCTATGGCAGCACGTTTCGCGGGCTTTACACCAATGCGAGCGGTACGAACTATACAATGTATAATACAAGCATGGTATTCGCGTACGCCGTCAGCGCGGCAGCGGCTTATGTTGATTTTAACAGCTTTGATAGGAATAACGATAAAATTATCACGCCTCACGAGCTTGCAATGGTGGTGGTGTCGGCGGGCTATGAGGCCTCCGCCATGGGACCCGACGGGGCTGAGGGCAAGAAAGCCACATGGGCGCATAGCTGGCTCGTTAACGACGGCCATTATGTCCGCACGGTTAAGGTGGATGACGTTGTGGTGTATAAATACACCACGCTCGGTGAAAACTTCAATCCGAAGTATGACTATCAAAGCCCGACTGATACCTCTTATAAGCAGATGCAATTCGGCACGGTATGCCACGAATTGGGGCACGACCTGGGGCTGAAGGATCTATATGACACGGGATACAGCAATCTAAGATATAGAGTAGATGGCTTGAGCCTTATGGCCTCAGGCTGCTGGGGCCGCGCGGATAACACGGCCCAACCGGGCAGTTTGCCAACGCATATAGACGCATATCAAAAAACGTGGCTGGGCTTTTATGATGAAACGCCGATAGGCACAGGCCGGCACTCGCTTTATCAAGCGGCCTCACCGAGCGATTATAATGTGCTGCGGCTTGGCAGCGGCAAGGTGTATTATTTAATAGAAAACAGACAGCTCGAGGGCTTTGATAAGGGACTCGTCCCGTTTTACGGAACGGGAGCAGATTGCGGCGGCATTGTTATCTGGCGGATAGATGAGAACGCCATAGATAAATATTGGTATTACAACACTGTGAATAATCATGAGGGCGAGTATGGCGCAATGCCCGTGTTTATCGAGCCGGGCGACGGCACTAAAACGCCATTTTGGAATAGCGTCACCTCGCGCCGCGCTCAATACTGCACGGCTTCGCCCTATCGCGTTTTCAGCACGGATATAAGCTCCGCCGCAATGAATATTTTAGTGGATTATCTGCCCGCGAGCGGCGCTATTACCTACACTTATGAAAATTGGCTTGCCGATAACGCTTATGATACCATGGCTCCGCCCTCAGGCTTGCAGCCCGATGTGCCGAGCGACCCCGAGGATCTTTTCGGCACGAACGCCGCAAGCGGCGCGGCGGCGCCCGCAACCCCGAGCGATATGAGCTCAACCGGTACGGACGCAAGCGTGTTCGCAGCGGGCGAAACGCCTCCGCAGACGGCGGATAACGGCAGCATAATGGGCTTTTTGCTCCTGCTGGCCGCATATTTGGGCTTGATAATATTTAGAAGAAAGGCATGATTTATGAAGCTGCTTATCAAAAACGGTGTCATCGTTGCCTCCAAGGCCATGTTCAAGGCCGATATTGCCGTGAAAAACGGCAAAATAGCTGCGATAGGCGAAAAACTCAGCGGTGAATTCGATGAAACGGCGGACGCAAGCGGCAAGCTCGTTTTGCCGGGCGCTATCGATTCGCACACGCATCTTGCGCTGCCCGTGGGCGCAACGGTTTCAAGCGACGATTATTTCACCGGCACGCGAAGCGCCGCGTGCGGCGGCACCACAACGGTGTTCGATTTTATTCAGCAGGATATGGGCGAGCTGCTCCCGGACGCATTTTATCGCCGCAACGCGCTCGCCGCGCCGGACGCGGCGGTGGATTATTCCTTCCATATAGGTTTAAGCGATATATCAAAGCCCGAATACCTTGAATCCATGCAGGAGGCCGTGCGCCTTGGCATAACGTCATATAAGGCATACATGGTGTATGACTTCGGCCTTAACGACGGCGAGCTTTATGAGCTTTTGTGCGCGGCGCGCAAGCTAAACGCGCTCGTGGGCGTTCATGCCGAAAATAGGGGCGTGCTCGCCGCGCGCGTGAAGCAATATCTAAGAGAAGGCAAAACCGGCGCATGGTGGCATTATATGTCACGCGACGAAATGGTTGAGGGCGAGGCCGACGAGCGCGCCATAAATATAGCTCAAATGGCTCAGGCTCCGCTGTATTTAGTGCATCTTGCGGATGCTAAGGGCGTAGAGGCGCTCAGCCGCGCGCGCGACGCGGGCTATCCCATATTTGCGGAAACCTGCCCGCAATATTTAAATTTCACCAATGAAGTGTATAAGCGCGAACGCGGCCGCGATTTCGTGTGCTCGCCGCCAATAAAGGGGCAAAAGTCGCAGGACGCCGTTTGGGCGGCGCTAAAGCGCGGCGATATTTTCACTGTCGCCACTGATCACTGCCCGTTCAAACGCAGTGAGAAGGATTGGGGAGTGAAGCTGCCAAATGGCGAGCCGGGCAATTTCACCACCATACCCAATGGCTGCGCGGGCATTGAAAATATGTATCCCTATATGCTCTCCGAGGCCAATAAGGGCACAATTAGCTTCCCAAAGGCCGTTGAGGTGTGCGCGAGCAATCCCGCCAAGCTTTTTGGCATTCAAAAACGCAAGGGCGAGCTCGTAGTCGGGCGCGATGCTGATATAGTGATATACGACCCCCAAAAGCTCGTCACCGTGAAAAATGAAAATATGCATGGCAACACCGATTACACTATATGGGAGGGCGTTAAACTAAAGGGCTATCCCGTTATGACGTATTCAAGAGGCCGCCTCGTGTATAAAGATGGCGAATTTGTTGGCAAGCGCGGCGCGGGCGAGTTCATAAAGTGCGATAAACTTCATTTTAACGGCCCGGCGCTATAAAAACAAGTCCAAAGGGAACGGCGAAAGCCGTTCCCTTTGGACTGTCGATAAACCCCGGGATTGTCAAGGGCCGCGCCCTTGACTTATAATCCGGCTTCGGCGGCATGTACGCCGAAACGGATGAAAACCGTTAGGTTTTCGCGCTTTGGTAATAATCAATGCATAAACTCGTCGTCGTCCATATCCACAGCGCCCATAAATTCACGTGCGCCAATGCGCTTTTCATTGCGCTCGCGCTCAACCATGTCTGAGAGCATATCCTTTATTTCGCGGGATTTTTTAATGCGCTTTATGTCTATTTCGGGTGTGGATTTATCCGCGGTGCAAAGATGGATAGTGCCCAAGCCCCATAAACGCTGCCCGAACGGACGCTTTAAGGTGATGTCGAGTATGCGGTAAAGCCTTATTTCTTCTTCCTTGCGGCTCAAGAAGCCGGTTTCGATGAATAGCTTTTCCTCATCGAGCGAATAGCGCGTAAAGGTCCACGGTAAACCGAATATTATGCGTTTTCTATCTTTCCAGACAAATTTTGCCATGATAAACCTTCCAAATGCAATATATTCAATTATAACATATTTTTCGCCGTATAAAAACAAAAAAAGTGGCGAAAGCTCGCCACTTTATATAGAACTTAGTGTTATTACGCCATCTTCTTGAGCTGAAGCGAAGCCACAAGATAGAGCACCGGCACGATGAGACCAGTCACAAGGCCGAGCACGTTGAAGCTGTCCGCGTATGCGATGAGGGTGAATACGTTGGAAAGAATCGCGATACCGATTATGATGACGCCGAGAATTACGCACTTCTGCGCAAGCTGCGGCTTGTCGCAATTCTTAACGCCATTGATACCGGCGATAAGCTCAAAAACGGAAGCGACTATGCCCAGTATGCTGGCAACGATAAGCAAGCCACTGCCTATTTCAGTTCCGGTGGCAGCCGCGAGGGCGACCACGGCGCCAACGCCAAGCGCGCCAACGATACCAAGGATTATGCCCAGTATGCCGCCAACTATCATTATGATGCCCATAACTTTGAGAAACGTGCATTTCTGCGGTGCAGGATTCTGTACTTCCATTATTATTTCCTCCTAAAAATTTTGTGCACTTATGTGCGTATGGCTAATATTAACACAGTTTAGAAATAAAGTAAACACTACTTTGACATATTTTTGCTTTTTACCCCGTTTATCACGCCATAAGGCCGCACAGCAGCTGATAGATGTCCTCGCTGTTAGCGCCCTCGTCCGCCTTTTTGCGCGCTTCTCTTAGGGCTTCTTTTATTTTTTCCATGCGTATTTCCCAATAGCTCTTTTTATTGGAAGCGCGTGTGGGGGCGTCTATTGAATAGGCGGTGCCGCGTATCTCGTCAACGGTGCCGCCAAAGGTATAGTCGCCGTAGCACGCGGGCATATTATCGCACATTGTGGTGGTAAGCTCCATGCGCATGGTGCTGAAAACTATGCTTTCAAAGCCCTCGTCAGCCTTCATGCGCTCAAAGCATTCCTCCGTCACGGTTATTGGGCCGAAAACATGCGTCATGGTGAATGCGGACACGTTTATCTGTGAAAATTTGTTCAGCGCATACATTTTGTATTCATCGAGCGTCATGGCATCTTTGGATTTGCTCATGTCAACGTCGAAAGCATAGTTTAGGCTTTGCCGCGTGAAGCTCACATTGCCCTTTGGCAGCTCCTGCGCGGCGCTGACCGCGCCAAATGCGCTTTTAAGCGTTGCTGTAAACGAAGTCCCGTTTGAAGCTGAAGCCGTCGCCGCGACGCTTGCCGACTTGGTGATAGAAGCCTTGTAGGCCGCCTGATAGGATAAGATGTTCATTTTGTGCTCCTTATGGCGCGTCCATGCAAAAATATAGTGTCCATACTGTTATATTCGTCATTATTTGGGCAAAAAATAACGGAAGCGATTATCGCCTCCGTTATTAGTGCATTTGAGTGTTATACCTTGAAGTTCACGGACGTATCGCCTTGAACGTCAGCGCCGAATTCGTAATCCTTGCCGGGCAGCACCGCATTTAGAATAATTCCCACGAGCGCCGCCACCGCGAGGCCGGAAAGGCTTATCGCCACGGAGCCGATGCTGAATACTATCGCGCCAGCCTCAGTGCCGTATTTAATGCCTATGGCGAGCACGAGTATGAGCGCCGCTATTATAACGTTGCGGCTCTTTGTGAAATCGACCTTGTTTTCAACCACGTTGCGCACGCCTACAGCCGAGATCATGCCGTAGAGCACCAGGCTCACGCCGCCGAGCGTGGCTACCGGCATAGCGCTTATGAGCGCCGCGAACTTGGGCGAGAAGGCGAGCACCACCGCGATTATCGCCGCAAGGCGGATAACCAGCGGGTCGTAAACGCGGGTGAGATTCAATACGCCCGTATTTTCGCCGTAGGTAGTGTTGGCGGGCGCGCCAAAGAGCGCCGCGAGCGATGTGGCCAAACCGTCGCCAAGGAGCGTGCGGTGAAGGCCGGGATCCTTGATGTAATTGTTGCCTGTGGTGGAGCTTATGGCGGAAATGTCGCCAATGTGCTCAACTATGGTGGCAAGGCTTATGGGGATTATGGTTATCGCGCTCGTTATCAAAAGCGAGGCGTTGCCGTCCTTAAAGGCGGCGAACACGCTGTTCTCCCACACTATTGGAAGGCCTATCCACGCCGCATCATTTATCTTTGCCACGGCCGCCGGGTCAAGATTGCCCGTTATAGCCGCCACGCTGTATGATACGATAACGCCAAGGAGCACCGGGATTATCTTTATCATGCCCTTGCCCCAAATATTGCATATTATAACCACCAGCACGGCAAGGAGCGAGATCCACCAGTTGGTGGCGCAGTTTGAAAACGCCCAGCCCGAAAGCGTGAGGCCTATCGCTATTATAACCGGCCCCGTCACTATTGGCGGGAAGAAGCGCAGCACCTTTTTTGCGCCGAACACCTTTATGAGCGCTGCCAGGATAACATATACAAAGCCCGCGCAGAACACGCCGAAGGAGGAATACGAAAGCGGAATGGCTTCGCCGGAAGCCGCAATAAGCCCGTAAGCGCCAAGGAACGCGAAGGACGAGCCGAGGAACGCCGGCACCTTGCGCTTTGTTAAAAGATGAAACAGCAGCGTGCCTATGCCCGCGAACAGCAGCGTCGCTGAAACGGAAAGCCCCGTTATCGCGGGTACGAGCACCGTCGCTCCAAACATAGCGAACATGTGCTGGAAGCCTAAGATCAGCGTCTTGGGCCAGCCAAGCTGCTTCACCGAATTTGTCACCGGCGCGCCCTCCTGCGCGGCGACCTTCTCCTTTGTTTTATCCATAATACACCTCCATGTTTTTTTACATAAAAAAAGACGGATAAAATATCCGTCAAAAAGCGAAATATCTATGAAATGCGACGGGCAAAAGCAACGTTATTTTCTTCACCGCAGCGCACCTCCTAAACTTCCAAGTAAAATTTTTATCGCCAATAAATATACCACAGGCGGGGAGGTGATTGCAAGCAGAAATTTTGATTTCACGATAAAAAATCTGTTAGCAAGGCAAACTGACTTGACATATATAGACTGCCGATATATACTGATATATAGAAATCCGATATATAGGAGGCGGTCGATTTTGAGCATGGATAAAACGCTTGTTACCAGAAGCACGTCGCTCATGCTTTTAAAGCTGCTTGAAGACGAAGATATGTATGGCTATCAAATGATAGAGGAGCTAAGCGCGCGCTCGGAGAATACGTTCGCGCTCAAAGCGGGCACGCTTTATCCGCTTTTGCATGATCTTGAGGGGCAGGGCGTTATAAGCGTATACGAAAAAACGGCGGAAACGGGACGGGTCAGAAAGTATTACAGCCTCACAAAAAAAGGGCGCGGCATGCTTGATGAAAAAAAGAGCGAGTGGCGCGAATTTTATATCGCGGTAAACAAGGTGTTGGAGGGAGGCGCTTTACTTGGCGGAGCTTGAAAAACGAAACGAATATCTTGACGCCGTGCTGTCTCAGGTACGCTGGAAAGCCGCGCACGAAGCGATAGAGCGCGAGCTGAGCGCGCATATAGAGGATCAGGCGGAGGCATATCAAAAGGAAGGCATGACGGCGCAAGAAGCTCAGATAAGAGCCGTTGAGCAGATGGGAGACGCTATAGATGTCGGCACGCGGCTGGACGCTTCATATAGGCCAAGGCACACAAAAACGCTAATAATTCAGCTTGCGGTGTTGGTGCTCATAAGCGTAGCGTGCCGCGCGCTCGTTTATGAAAGCGATACGCGCGGGTGGGTGGAGTACATAGCGTCGCTCGCGGTGGGCTGCGGCCTTTTTGCGCTTTTATACAATATAAATGCATATAAGCTCGTGCGCTACTCCGGCTATGTTTATGGCGCGGCGGTGCTTGCGGTGGCGCTAAGCAGCATAGCGAGCAGGATATGGGGAATAACCAGACTCAATAGCGCGCTAATTGCGAGCCTGCGCTATGCGCCCATGTTGCTTGCGCCGCTTTTGGCAGCGTGCGTGTGCGGCGTGCGCGAGCGAGGCATGGGCTCGCTGTTCCTCTTTGGCTCAAGCGTCGCACTGGTCGCTTTTGGGCTGATAAGGATACCTGCGAGCATAAGCGTGGCGGAGCTTGCCGCCGTAAGCCTGTTTATATTGATAGTTGCGAGCGCAAACGGCATTTTCGGCAAAAATCGCGCGCTGCCGATAGTGATATGCTCTGTGGCTGTAACCATTGCATTCCTTATTGTATGCGTGATACATCGCTATAGAGTCCATGCGCTTTTTAATCCACAGACAGCGCCGCTTGGCATTGGTTGGTATGGTATGAGCGTGCGCGAGGCCGTAAGCGGAGGGCAGCTGCTGGGCTCCGGCGCGGACACGGCGCGCACAATATCCGCGGGGTTCTCCGTGGGCGGCTGGCGTTCGGGAAATGCTGCGGGCGAATATCTTTTAACCACGATAATTCAGCGCTACGGTTTTTTACCTGCGGCGCTCATAGCGGCGGCGCTCCTTGGGTTCATGGCGGTGGGCGCGTATAGGGCGCTGCGCTTAAAAAGCCTTGTGGGCAGAGTCGTTGGAAGCAGCGTTATACTGGGCTTTTTCGTGCGCACCGTAAACTATATTGCCGTGAACCTTGGCTTGTATTCGGGCGCGGTGCTGCCGCTGCCGTTTTCGCCTTTTGATAATGCGTCGCTCATTATCTGCTTTGCTTTAGCGGGACTTTTGCTTTCGCTGTTCCGCGCGGACGGCCTCGCCATTAACAGCGAAAATGACTATAAGCGCCTGCCGCGCCTCCGCGTGAGGCTCGAGTGGGAAAAATAATCAAAGCGCTTTCATAAAAAAATATTGGCTGTGCTCCCCAAAGCACGGCTCCACCCTGAAAAGCTCGGTATATCCGAGCTTTCTATAAAAAAGCGGAGCTTGGAAGCTATATGTGTTCAAAAGCACGCGCTTTAGCCCATTGGCCTTGGCAAGCGCTTCGGCGTGCTCAAGCAGCTTTGAGCCAAGCCCCTGCCCGCGATATTTTTCCTCAACGAACAAAAATTCAACCTCGAGCGTGTCAAAAGTGCTCGCCGCAACTATTCCGGCGGCTATCTCGCCGTCAATTTCGATGTGAAAGTTATAGTCCTCAACCTTGCCGTAAAATTTGTGATTGTATTCGCGCAGCCGCGCGTGTACGCGCTCACAGTCGGCCTGAGTGCTGATTTTTATCATATAGAGCCCCCTTTTGCTCAACATTTTATAAGCATAGTATATCATAGTTGTGCTATAATGTCTTTGAGGCGGCGGATATTTTGCTGACGCATCCACCCTCAACTCCCACATAAGGATGCTTTCGCAAGCGAAAGCTATGGTATAAATATGAAAAAGTTCGATATGGAAACCTATCCGCGCAGGGCGCATTTTGATTATTTTAAATCCTTGGCAAACCCCTATGTTGGCGTTACGGCGAATGTTGACATAACGGATTTTTTGGCCAAAACCAAGCGCGACGGCCAGCCTTTCTTTCTCACGTTCCTTTGGCATGCCGCCAAAAGCGCTAATGCCGTGAGCGAATTTCGCCTGCGCATACTAGACGGCGCAATAGTTGAATTTGATAATTGCCCCACCTCGCACACCGTCGCAAAGCCGGACGGCACTTATGCCTATTGCACGCTCGATTGTAAAAAGCCGCTCGATGAATTTATACCTTACGCAAAAGAAAAACAGCTCGCGTGCGCGAGCTGCGGGAATATAGACGAGGACGCCGCCGAGGCGCTCGGCTGTCTTTTTATTTCAACCATGCCGTGGCTAAGCTATACTGCGCTCGTTCAGCCAACCCCCACCCCTGCGGACAGCAATCCGCGCATAACCTGGGGCGGCTACTTTGAGCAAAACGGAAGAATGCTCATGCCCGTAAGCGTGCTGTGCAATCACGCCCTTGTTGACGGAGTACACATATCAAAATTTTATTCGCGGCTCACAGACAGCATAAATTAGCCCTTTATCGCAGGGGCGGCCCGCGAGCCGCCTATATTGTTATCCACTTCAGCTTGCCCCTCTATTATTTCCTTCTGTGCTTTCTTCGTGAGTTTGTTAAACACAAGGCTGTATGCCATGTCGCACATGCCGCGAAGCACATCGTCAGGCACGCCGCCATCTAAAAAGACGGAGTTCCAATTCGCCTTATCCATATAAAATCCGGGGATAACGTCCTCATACTGCGCGCGGAAAAGCTCGGCAAGCTGCGTGTCGCATTTGAGCGATATTATAGTGCGCTCGCCGTAGGCGGGAAACTTTGGCCCCGGCGTGCATATCGCCGCGAACATTTTTTCGTGTACGCGAAAGCGCCACCACTCCCACTCGGCCTTGTAATCCTTCTGAGCGCCGGGCTTTGAAAGCAGATAGCCTTCGAGCCATTCGTATCTATTTTCCATTTATACCCCCAAATACCTATTTGCTTTTTCGTTTGCGTCAAATGCGAGCTTGGCCTCGTCAATATTAGCCAAGCGTCCATTTTTCACAACATGCCTGCCGTTTACAATCGTGTGGTCAACAGCGCCCTTAAAGCCAACAGTGGCGAGCATGGAGCGCGGGTCGAGCGTTGCGCCCGCAAGCTCTATGCGCCGCGAGTCTATCATGAATAGATCCGCGCATTTGCCCTTTGCAAGCTGACCAATATCCGTGCGGCCAAGCACGTTGGCTCCGCCGCGTGTGGCGATTTTTAGCACGTCGTAGCCCGTGGGGGCGGCGTTATTCTCAAAAAGCCTGTGCAATAGATAGCAGACGCGCATTTCCTCAAGCATGTTGGAGCCATCGTTGCTCGCGCTGCCGTCAACGCCAAGGCCAACGGGTATTTGAAGCCTTAGCATGTCGCCAATGCGCGCCACGCCGCTCGATAGCTTCATATTGGATATAGGGCAGTGCGCCACGCCGGTTTTAGTGCGCGCAAGCTCCTTTAACTCATCGTCGTTAAAGTGTATGCCGTGCGCGTACCAAACGTCGCTGCCCGTCCATGAGACGGACTGCATATATTCAAATGGACGCATGCCGCACTTTTCCAAAGTGAAGCGTTCCTCGTCCTTGGTTTCGCACAAATGCGTGTGCAGCCGCACGCCGTATACGCGCGCGAGTGCCGCCGAGCTTTTTAATAGCTCCTTTGTCACTGAGAAAGGCGAGCACGGCGCAAGCGCTATCTGGCGCATTGAGCCAATGCTCCCGTCGTGATATTCCTTTATGAGCCGCTCGCTGTCCAGCAGTATTTCATCAACGCTCTGCACCACGCTGTCCGGCGGCAGCCCGCCGTCCTTTTTAGAAAGGCTCATGCTTCCGCGCGAGGCGTGCATGCGTATGCCAAGCTCGCTTGCCGCCTCAAACTGCGTGTCTATCAAAAGCTGTCCCGCAGCCTTTGGAAAAACATAATGATGGTCAAAGCAGGTGGTGCAGCCGGTTTTTAATAGCTCGCCCATGCCCGTGAGCGACGAGAGGCGTATAACCTGAGAATCGAGATTTTTCCATATTTCATATAAATATTTTAGCCAGTCGAAAAGCTCCATGTTCTGCACCGCCGCAAGGTTGCGCGAGAACACCTGATATAGGTGGTGGTGCGTGTTCACAAGGCCGGGATAGCATAGCATGCCCGTGCCGTCGATCACCTCGTCGGCCTCTTTTTCATCGCCGCCGAGGCTCTCTATAAAGCCGTCCCTTATATATATGGAAGAGTCGGTGAGCACGGTGTCTAAATCGTCGCAGGTGACAATAGCCTTTGCGTTTTTTATCAATAAAGTTGACATAAATTTCTCCTTCGTTTGACTAACCTTGGTTTTATTGTAACATAGGTTATTCAATATCCACAAGCCGCGCCGTCTGCACGCCTTCGAGCTTCGAAAGCGAGGCGAGCATTTCCTCTGCGGACAGGCTGACGTTTATTATGTCGAGCGTTATCACAACGTTAGCGCGGCCGCTTATGGGCGGGCTCTGCATTATTGTGAGCACGTTCGCGCCAAAGGAGGATAGCGCGTTTAAAAGCCCGCTCAATATGCCCGTCTCGTGCGTGAGCAAAAATGACAGCACCGCCTTTGAGCATATAGAATCGTCCGACGGCATAAAAATGTAGTCTTTATATTTATAATAGGTGCTGCGCGATATGCCCACCTTTTTTACCGCCTCGCTTACCTCCTTTATAACGCCGTTTGAAAGCAGCGTGCGCACCTCGACTATTTTTTCAAAATAATCGGGCAGTATTTTTTTATTCACTATGAGATATTCGTCCTTCATTTCAAGCTTCCTTCCGCATTATTTTCGCGCCGCGATAATCCACCATTAGCGGCACGAGCTCCCAAGCTATTCCTTGAGCCGACAGCGCCAATTCGATTTTTGTGTGAAAGTTGTCTTCAAAGAAAACGCCCATGCATGTTGAGCCGGAGCCGCTTATGTAAAAAGCGGCGGCGCCGTTTGCGAGCGCAAGCGCCTTGACCCGGTCGAAATCGGGTATGAGCGCTTTTCTATAAGGCTCGTGCAAGGCGTCCCTTAGCGAGGCGGCTATAAGCTTTGCGTCGCCAAATTCAAGCGCCTTTAAAAGCAGCGCGGTGTGCGAGATATTGTGTATCGCGTCGCAATAAGCTATCTTTTTTGGCAAAAGCGCGCGCGCCGCTTTTGTTGAGGTTTCAAAAGGCGGCACGAGCGCGATGAAAGAGACGTTTTCGTTCACGGGATAGCTTACGCAATATGGAATATTGTCCTGCATCATGCTCGCGGTGAGCTCGCCGTATATCGCGGGAGCGGCATTATCCGGATGCCCTTCGAGCTCAGTGCAGATTTTAAGTATTTCCTGCTTTGTGAGCGTGCCGCCGCACATTTCATTCGCCGCAACGACGCCCGCCACGGTGAGCGCCGCGCTTGAGCCAAGCCCGCGCGCAACTGGAATGTCGCTCTTTATTTTCACACTTACCCCGTCAAACTGCCGCCCCAGACGTTCAAATGTATATTTATACGCTATGAGCGCAAGATTATCCGCCGTTGCATATTTTTTATCGCAGCCGGATATGCTTATGCCGCCGCTGTTTTCACAAAATTCCACATTGCAGTAAAGCGCCAGCGCAAGGCCGAGCGAATCAAAGCCGGGGCCGATATTGGCGCTCGTTGCGGGTACGCGCACGCATATTTTCATATTTCCGCCCTCGCTTTTATATAGGAAATTATCTCGCCGCGCTCGATAATATCCTTATGTATAATGGGCAGCTCTCTTAGCCCTGAAAGGCTTTTGGGCACTGGAGAGCCTGTGAACGCGGATAGCCTGTCGAGCGCGGCGAAGCCGTCAAGGCTTTCGCCCGTTAGCGCCCTTAGTATGCTCGGCGCGAATTTATAAGGCGAAGCCGTTGCGAGCACCACGCTTGGCGCTGTGAACTCGCGCTTTAGCTTTTCATAAGCGCCCCACGCGACCGCCGTGTGCGTATCCATAAGATAGCCCGTGCGCTCAAAAACGGCCTTTATCGCCGCGAAAGCTTCAATATCGGTGCAGTATGCGGCCGAAAAGCCCGCCTTTAGGGCTAAGAGCATTTCGTCGTCTATTGTGTATTCGCCGCTAACGGCAAGCTCGCCCATGAGCGCGCGCACCTTGGCGGCGTCGCGCCCGGATAAAAGGTAAAGCAGCCGCTCAAGATTGCTGGAAATAACTATATCCATAGATGGCGAGGCCGTTTTTATCAGCTCGCGCCTGCGGTCGTAGCGGCCGGTACGGATAAAATCGGTGAGCACGTTGTTTTCGTTTGACGCGCATATAAGCTTTGCTATTGGCAGCCCCATGAGCCGCGCGAAGTGTCCGGCGAGTATATCGCCAAAATTGCCGGTCGGCACAATGAAATTCACCCTTTCGCCCGCGCTTATGGCGTTTTGCCTTAAAAGCGAGGAGTATGCGGCGAAATAGTAGCACACCTGCGGCGCAAGACGGCCTATATTTATCGAGTTCGCACTCGAAAGCGAGCAAAGCCGCCTTAGCTCCTCGTCCCCAAACGCCGCCTTGACGGCGGTTTGCGCGTCGTCAAAATTGCCGCGTATGCCGCAAACGAATGCGTTCGCGCTCGCGTGCGAGGTCATCTGCCTTAACTGTATCTCGCTCACGCCGCCGTGCGGATAAAAAACGCCTATATCGATATTCCTCGCGCCCGCAAAGCCCTCCAGCGCCGCCTTGCCGGTGTCGCCGCTGGTGGCGGTGAGCACGAGCGTTTTTGCGCTTATGCCCAATATTTCCTTGCTTTTTTGCATTATTTTCGGCAAAAATGAAAGCGCCACGTCCTTGAACGCCGCTGTCGGCCCGTGAAAAAGCTCAAGCATATAAGCGTCGCCAACGCGCTTTAACGGCGTTATCTCATCGGAGGTAAACTTGCCCTCATAGCTCGCCTTAATTATGCCGCTTAGCTCGCTTGGCTCCACATCGGAAAAAAACACGCTCAATATCCTTGAATAAAGCTCGCTTTCGCCAAGCGATGCAAGCTTCGCGCCGTCAAAGGCAAGCCTTTCAAGCTTGTCGAAAATATAAAGCCCGCCGTCGGATGCGAGTCCATCTACAACGGCTTGAGCGGGAGAGACGCTTGCCGCGTCGTTTCTGGTGCTTGAATATCGCATAAAAAACTCCTTTTTGGCTATTGCAATTCGTTGATTAACATGATAAACTGTCCGCTAAATAAATACAAGTGTTTTTGAAATAAAAACACGAAAGGGAAATCTATGGCGGTTGCTTTATTGGGTTATGGCGTCGTGGGTGGCGGCGTATACGAGATATTGAGCGCGATGGGCGCGGAAGCAGAGGTTAAATATGTGCTCGCAAGGCATGAGCGGAGCGAGCTTGGCGCACGCTTTACGCGCGACTTTGATAAAATTGTAAGCGACGCTGCAATTAGCACCGTAGTTGAGCTTATAGGCGGCGAGGCGCCCGCTTACGACTATATAGCCTCCGCGCTCAGACACGGAAAAAACGTTGTCACGGCCAATAAACTCGTCATGGCGAAGCATTACGGCGAGCTTTTGCGCCTTGCCGATGAAAACGGCGTGGACTTGCGCTTTTCAGCGAGCGTCGGCGGCGGCATACCGTGGCTTAGAAATCTAATAGAGGCCGCCCAGATAAACAGGATAACAAAGCTTCGCGGCACCATGAACGGCACCTGCAATTTTATTCTCGATGAAATGACGCGCTGCGGCGCGGATTTCTCTGCGGCGCTCAAAAGCGCGCAGTCGCTTGGCTTTGCCGAGGCCGACCCCACCCGCGATATAGACGGGCTTGACACCGCGTCAAAGCTGGCCGTTTCAATGAATATCGCCTTTAGCTGCGAAACCGGGGATATTGCGGTTTGCGGGATACGCGGCGTTACGCTGGCGGATATAGAGCAATTTAAAAAGCTTGGGCGCTGCTGCAAGCTTATAGGCGCGGCGGAGCACGCGGAGGACGGCGCAATATCGGCGGTTGTTGAGCCTTGGCTGTTGAGTGCGGAAAGCTTGGAAACCTCCGTCGCAGGAAGCGGCAACCTGCTGTCCTACGAAGGCGAGTGGTGCGGCGTGCAGAGCTTTTGCGGCGCGGGCGCGGGCAATTACCCAACGGCGAATAATGTGATTTGCGATATATTGGCCGTTTCGCGCGGCGACGGGCTGTATAAACGCCTTTCGGGCGGCGTCCGCACGCTTTCACGCCCAAATATAGATAATTCGCGCCATTTGCGCAGCTACTATATCAATTCGTCCGCGCGCGGCGAAACCGGCTTGCCGCCGTGCGCAAGGGCGCTTGAAAACGGCGCGTATATTTCGGAGCCTGTGAGCGCAAAAGAAATGCATTTCGCGGCGAAAAAAATCAAAAGTGAGGGCGGAGATGTGTTCTTCGCGGCGGTATTATGATAAAAACAGCAAAATTCGGCGGCTCGTCGCTCGCGGACGCGAATATGTTCCGCCGTGTAAAGAGCATAGTAGAAAAGGACGTCTCACGCCGCGTGGTGGTGGTTTCTGCGCCCGGCAAAAGGAACGCGGGGGACAATAAGATAACGGATTTATTGTATCTTTGCCACGCGCACCTAAAATACGGCGTTTCGTGCGAAAATGTGTTCGCTATTATAAGAGAACGGTTTTGCGCAATAGCGCGTGAGCTTGGGCTCGACGGCGCGCTCGACGCAGAGCTTGACGCGCTGCACTCAGCGCTTTCAAATAGAACGGACGAAAATTATCTCGTCTCACGCGGAGAATATCTGTGCGCACGCCTTATGGCGGCGTATTTGGGCTTTAAGTTTGTGGACGCGAAGGACTGCGTTTTCTTCGAGTATGACGGCAGCGTAAACAGGCAAAAAACCGACGCGGCGATACAGGTGGCGCTTAAAAATGCGGACAAAATAGTCATTCCCGGCTTTTATGGCAGCATGCCAAACGGCAGCGTAAGCGTTATGGCTCGCGGCGGCTCCGATGTTACCGGCGCGCTCGCCGCGGCCGCCGTGAATGCCGGCGTATACGAAAACTGGACGGACGTGCCCGGCATACTCATGGCCGATCCGCGCATAGTCAAAAGCCCCACGCCCATACGCTTCGTCACCTACGCGGAGCTTCGCGAGCTCTCATACATGGGCGCAAAGGTGCTTGCGGAGGAATCCGTGTTCCCGGTGCGCGAGAAGAATATTCCGCTGAATATAAGGGATACCGGCGCTCCGGACGCGGAGGGCACGCTTATAATGGAGAGCTTTGAGGAAAAGCGCGATAATGAAAATGAGTTCATCACCGGCATAGCCGGGCGCATGGATTTTTCCATAATAACAATCCATAAACGTCATATTACGGGCGAGCTTGGCACGGTGAGGCGCGTTTTGGAGCTTTTTGAGCGTGAAAAAATATCCGTTGAGCACATTCCAACGGGCGTTGATAGCTTCTCTGTGGTGGTATCCGCCCCCAAAACGCAGCTTTACGCGCTTATAGGCGAAATTGAAAAGACCTGCAATGTTGAAAGCGTTAAGCTGACCGAGAATATCTCGCTGATCGCGGCGGTGGGCAGACGCATGATGTTTCGCCCGGGCATATCCGGCCGGCTCTTTGCCGCGCTTGGCGATAACGGCATAAATATAAGGCTCATCTCGCAGGACGCGGAGGAGATAAGTATAATAGTCGGCGTTGACAACAAGGATTTTGAAAGGACCATAAGGGTTTTATATGATAGCTTTGCATTGAGGGGGAAAAATGATGAAAAAATATAACGTGGCGGTGCTCGGCGCAACAGGCGCTGTGGGCGAGCAGATGCTTAAGGCGCTTGATGAAAGAAATTTTCCGTTAAACGAGCTTCGCCTTTTATCCGGCAAGCGAAGCGCGGGAAAAGAATTGGAGTTTCGCGGCGAAACGCTCACCGTGGCTGAGGCAAAAGAAAATTCGTTTTCGGGCGTCGATTTCGTGCTTGCCTCGGTTGAGAGCGACGTTGTAAGGCGCTTTGCGCCCTCGATAAAGGCAGCGGGCGCGGTGCTTATCGATAATTCGAGCACGTTTAGGCTCGATGAAGGCGTGCCGCTCGTAGTTCCGGAAATAAACGGCGCGGACGCGAAAACACATAGCGGCATTATCGCCAATCCCAACTGCACCACTATTATAACGCTTATGGCGCTCTATCCCATAGCCAAACTCTCGCCTGTAAAAACGCTTGCGGCCTCCACATATCAGGCGGTTTCGGGCGCCGGGATAGACGGGCTTTTCGAGCTTGACGCGCAGATTGGCGCTTATGCCTCGGGCGCGCCGATAGAGCCGAAAATTTTCAAAAAACAGATACTCAATAATCTTATTCCCAAAATAGGCGACGCGGGGGAAAATGGCTATACCTCCGAGGAGATGAAGCTGCAAAATGAGGGCAGGAAGATAATGCACCTTCCAGATATGCGCGTTAGCTGCACCTGCGTGCGCGTTCCGGTTGCGCGCTCGCATTCGGTGAGCGTCAGCTTCACAACCAAGAGCAAGGTGAGCGTGGAAGCCGCGCGAGATGCCATAGCTTCCGCCGTCGGCTGCAAACTGCTCGATGATGTGAATAATGAACAGTATCCGACGCCGCTTTTCACAAGCGACCAGGATCTTGTGTATGTTGGCCGCATACGAGAGGATCTCGTGTATGAAAATGGGCTGACTCTTTTTTGCTGCGGCGATCAGCTAAGAAAGGGCGCGGCAGTCAACGCCGTGCAGATAGCGGAGCTTCTCATATAGCCCCTTTACCGAAATTTCCCAAAATGATATACTAACGCTGACAAAATAAATGGGGGATAAAGGCATGTGGAAGGAATTTAAAGAATTTGCTTTCAAGGGAAACGTAGTAGATATGGCCGTTGGCGTTATGGTGGGCGCGGCGTTTGGAAGCGTGATAACCTCGCTCGTGAACGATATTTTTATGCCCGTAATAAGCCTTATAACGGGCGGCGTGAATTTTACCGATTGGTTTATCGCGCTCGACGGCAAAGCCTATCCAACGCTCGCCGCCGCCAAGGAAGCGGGCGCGGCCTGCTTCGCCTACGGCAATTTTATCACCGCGCTCATAAGCTTTTTCCTCATCGCGTTCTGCGTTTTTCTCGTGGTGAAAGCCCTAAATAAGCTGCGCTCACTAAAGGAAAAGCCCGCCGCTCCCGCCAAGGAGCCGCGCAAATGCCCCTATTGCATGCAGACGATAGACGAAAAAGCCACCCGCTGCCCGCACTGCACGTCCATTTTGGAGTAAAGGCAAGCGGCGCACCCACATTTGCATTACAGTTACTCATGCAAACTCAAAATAACATTCATTTGACTAATGACACTCCCTCCCTGTATAATTTATTCATGGATTGAATATTCGCGTCAAATAACGGCGTCGATTATGAATAAATGATGGGAGGGAGTATTTCATGCGCAAGCTTTCACTGCAAAGAGCCAAAACGGCTTTAATAGATACCCTGTTTGATATTATCGGAGGCGCGCTTTACGCGGCGGGCATATATAGCTTTGCGGCAAACGCGCAGTTCGCGCCGGGCGGCATAGCGGGCTTGGGCGTGATAATAAATCACTTCACGGGCCTGCCCATAGGCGTATGCACGCTTGCGCTCAATATACCCGTAATATTTATCTGCCTTAAAGCGCTCGGCAAAAGCTTTCTTTTGCGTTCGCTTCGCACTATGCTAATCGGCGCCGTGCTGATGGACGTCGTATTTCCGCTGCTGCCCGCCTACGGCGGGGATAAGCTCGTTGCGGCGCTGTTTGCGGGCGCGCTTAGCGGGCTTGGACTCGCGCTAATATATTGGCGCGGCTCGTCCACCGGCGGCATGGATTTTGTGATATTGAGCCTGCGCAAGAAATATCCGCATCTTTCGATAGGCACAATATCAATTATCACCGACGGCGCTGTTATACTGCTTGGCGGGCTGGTGTTTAAAAATGTGGACGCGGTGCTCGAGGGCATACTCATGACCGCTGTGTATACAACGGTTGTAGATAAGCTTATGTCCGGCTTTTCGGCGGGTCAGGTGGTGTTCGTTATAACCGAGCGCGGCAACGAAATGTCCGATAGGATAATGCGCTCGATAGGGCGCGGCGTTACCGCCGTGTCGGGAACAGGCATGTTTTCAAAGGAAAAAAGAAATGTGTTGATGTGCGCGTGCAGCCGCGCGGAAGCCTGCAAAATACGCAAGCTTGCGTATATAGCGGATAATGAGGCGCTGGTTTTGCTCTGCCCTTATGACACGGCGTATGGCATGGGCTTTCAATCGCTGGCGGAATAGCGAGAAAAAAGTTTTGCTTTACTTTCTCATTGATGTGTGCTAAATTATATCAGTATTGTCATGCATTAAAAACGAATTTCGTTTAGCTATATTGAATCTGTTGACTCTTTAGTCTGTTGCATAGAAGGTACTCATTGGCAAAAATTGAGATTTGCCTCATGAAACGGGAAGTTTCGCTCCCGTCATGGAAATAGCGCAGGCGTAAAGAGTGCAGGTAAAGACCGTGCAGTTTTTGTTTGCGCGGCCTATTTTTATGGAATGGCGCAACAGAAAGAAAAGAAAATGACCTATCAAGAATTACTTTCACCACAAATGCGCGCCACGCTTTTAGACGCGGGCTACAAAGAACCCATGCCCATACAGGCGATGTCGCTGCCCATTATCCTTTCAGGGCGCGATGTTATAGGCATAGCGCAGACTGGCACCGGCAAGACCGCGGCGTTCTCCGTGCCGATAATTGAAAAGCTCTGCGCCGACAATAAGCGCACGCAGGCGCTCATACTCTGCCCCACGCGCGAGCTTGCCTTGCAGACAACGGACGTTATGCGCAAGCTTTCAAAGCATAAAAAGCTTCGCGTTATAAGCATATATGGCGGGCAGTCCCCCACGGTGCAGATACGCGCTCTGCGCGCGGGAGCGCAGATAGTGGTGGGCACGCCCGGCCGCGTGAAGGATCTTATGGAGCGCAATGTGCTAAAACTCGGCCACGTAAGGCTGCTGGTTCTCGACGAGGCGGATGAAATGCTCGATTACGGTTTTTTGCCGGATATAAAGCATATCCTTTCTTACGTCACCGCCGAGCATCAGACCATGCTTTTCTCCGCTACCATGAGCAGCGACATAGATAAGGTGGCAAAGCAGTTTTTATCAAAGCCGGAGCGCATCGAGGCGGGCGTTCGCAACGAACCCACCAAAACTGTGCGTCAGATGTGCATAAACACCGAGGAAAAATCCAAGCTGCCCGCAGTTGGCATGCTCCTCAAGCAGTCCGCGCCGCGGCTCACGCTGATTTTTTGCAATACGAGACGCCGCGTTAAAAATGTCACCAGAGCGCTTAACGAGGGCGGCACAAGAACCGTGTGCCTGCATGGCGATCTATCGCAAAATCAGAGGGACAGCGTTATGCGCGCCTTTAGAAACGGCGACGACCGCGTGCTCGTTGCAACAGACGTCGCCGCGCGCGGCATAGATGTTGACGATATAGACCTCGTTATCAATTACGACGTGCCTGATAAGCCCGAGTATTACGTTCACCGCATCGGCCGCACGGGCCGCGCGGGCAAGAATGGCCTCGCGTGCACGCTCGTGAGCGAAAAGGATAAGTCGAACCTTATGAATATAAGAAAGCGCTATCACGTTTTGATGGCATAAAAAAATCCGCCTCTCCGCGAAAGCTCGATCGCGGGGAGGCGGACTTTTTTTATTGCGGAATTTCCCGCATCATGCCGCAGTATATCGCTGAAAACGGCTCAGACGCCGCGCCGACAGAATTAAATTCAGCTTTTTGGCATTTCAACAGCCGCTATACTCAGCCCATAACCGGCGAAGTGCTCGTCGAACCAAGCGGTAACGGCGTCAAGACCGTCCGCCGCGCGCAAAGCCTCATCGCATGGCACAAACATGGCCGAGCCGTATACAGCGCCGTTATCTCCCGGAATAAATGTCGCCATAACGGAGTATTCGGAATCGTATTGATAAAAATAGAGCACCGGCGCGGTGAGCGCCTCGCAAACGAAGCAGCCGCTGAAGCTTGCGACGCTTATTGCCGCAAGCGAGGCCGCTCCCTGCTGTGAAGCGAGGCTGCTTGGCACATAGGCATATAGCTTGCCGCATATAAAGGAATCAAGCTCTGCGGAAAGCTCCGCGTCAGCGCCCTCAAAAAGCAGCTCCTTCGCCTTGCCGTCGGGTATAGTTATGCTGTATATGGCCTTGGGCGCGGCGGTGAGCTTTGCTTTGGCTAAAACGTCGTTTATCTCGCTGGACGATGAAAGCGCGTTCACATACGCCTCGCTCGACGTCATCTCGGTCATTTTCGCGGTGAAATCAAGCCCTTTCTGGGCAAGCGTTGCTATATCCCCGCTTTTAACTGCGGGTGCGGCGCAGCCGCAAAGCGCGGCGGTAACAACAATAACGGCCAATGCCGCTGCGGATATTTTCTTAAACATAGTTTCCGTCCTTTTCTGTATTTTACCGGCAAAGTATAACATCTGTAATTATAAAATTCAATCGGCTATAGCAGTAAATGGCCAGATTTGATATAATGTTTACATCATACTATTGTTAAGGAGATGCGAAAAATGTCATATTCACCGGCGCTGAATTCAGGCTTTGCCGACACAAGGAATAGGAGCGGCTATATAACAAAAACCTCCGGCATGTGCTCGCTTTGCAAGGAGGGGTGCTCCGTGCCGTGCGAGATAGGGCTCGCCGCCGTGCTGGGCGCGCAGACGGCGTATCCCACCACGACGGGCGCCAATCAGATAGCCTCCGAGAAAAACTATCCGCTGGACTATTCGCATTTCAATATAAACGGCCGGGTTTTTGGCGCACAGGGCGTTGAACCCACTTATGAGCAGGCGGAAATATTCAATGTGCGCCTTGAAAGGGAATATGGCACGCTCAATCCCGTGAAGCTGGCGCTTCCCATTGTGCTGCCCGCGCTTATAAAGCTTAACTGGCGCGATTATTTCGCGGGCGCCGCGATGGCGGGCATCACGTGCATGGTGGGCGCGGGCGCGTGCGGCAAGGACGAGAGGCTGGAGCTTAAAAACGGCAAGATAACCGCGTTCCCCTTTTTAAAGGAGATTTATGACAGCTTCAATAAGTATTATCGCGGCTACGGCCAGATAGTTTTGCAGTGCAATATCGAGGACGACATGCTCGGCGTGCCGGAGATAGCGCTGAAAACCGGCTTTAGCGCGCTTGAGTTCAAGTTTGGTCAGGCCGCGAAGGGCACCCAGCCCGCAATAAGGCTAAAGGATATTGAAGCCGCGCTTAAAAAGCAGGCGATGGGTGTGCTCGTGCGCCCCGACCCATCGGATCCCGCCGTGCAGGAGGCGTACTCCAAGCGGGTATGCCCGAATTTCTATTCGTATGGCCGCTTGCCCCAATGGGAGGAAAAATTCTTCTTTAAACGCATAAGCGAGCTTCGCGCGCTCGGCATGAAAAATGTTTATTTCAAAATGGCGGGCTATGATCCGGAGGATATTGAGCGCGTGCTAAGAATTGCCGCCGAAAACAAGGTCGATATGGTCACCTTTGACGGCGCTGGCGGTGGCAGCGGCTATAGCCCGTGCCACATGATGAATGAATGGTGCCTTCCCACGGTAAACTTAGAGAGCGAGCTTGTGAAAATTGCGCGAAAGCTTAAAGCCGCCGGCATGGAATTGCCCGCGATAACGCTCACGGGCGGATTTTCCTCCGAAGACGGCGTTTTTAAGGCGCTTGCGATGGGCGATGGGGTCATAAGCGCGGTGGGGCTGTGCCGCGCGGCAATGGCCGCCGCGATGAATTCCGCCGAGGTGGGAAGGCAGATATTGAGCGGCAGCGTGCCTGAGCATTTAAAAAAATACGGTTCAACAGTGCCGGAAATATTTGCGGATCTCGCGGATCTGCGCGCGCTGTACGGCGTGTGCGCGGACTCGTTCTCGCCCGGCGCGATAGGCGTTTTTTCCTACCTGAATAAAATTGGCTTCGGCTTGAAGCATTTTTGCGCGCTGAACCGCAAATTCGATGTATCGCTCCTTGACAGGCGCGATATTATCCCGCTCACGAGCGCCGCCAAAGAATTGTTATAAGGAAAGCATAATGAAACAGTTTACAGTAAGCGGCATGAGCTGCGCCGCGTGCAGCGCGCGCGTAGAGAAGGCCGTTGGCAAGGTGCCGGGCGTTGAAAGCTGCTCGGTGAGCCTGCTCACAAATTCAATGGGCGTTGAAGGCACGGCAAAGGAGACGGATATTTTAAAGGCCGTCGAACTGGCGGGCTATGCGGCCGCGCCAAAAAACGGCGCAAAGGCCGCCAAAGCGCCTGATGAGGACGATCAGCTCAAGGATAGGGAAACTCCCGCGCTAAAGCGGAGGCTCATCTATTCTATAGGCTTTCTTGCCGTGCTCATGTATATCTCAATGGGGCATACAATGTGGTCTTGGCCGCTGCCCGCGTTTTTGAGCGATAATCATGTTGCCATGGGGCTTTTGCAGCTCATTTTATCGGCGGCGGTTATGGTGATAAACCAAAAATTCTTTGTTTCAGGCTTTAAGGGACTCGTTCACGGCGCGCCCAATATGGACACGTTGGTGGCGCTTGGCTCCGCGGCCGCATTTATCTATAGCGTATACGTCTTGTTTTTGATGACGGCCGCGCAGGCCGCGGGCGACGCTAAAGCCGTTATGGGCTATATGCACGGCTTCTATTTCGAGTCCGCAGCCATGATATTAACCCTCATAACCGTGGGCAAAATGCTTGAGGCGCGCTCAAAGGGCAAGACGACCGACGCGCTGAAAAGCCTTATGAAGCTCGCTCCAAAGACCGCCACGGTGATAAGGGACGGCGTTGAGCAGATAGTGGCGATAGACGGCGTGCGAGTGGACGATATATTTCTTGTGCGCCCAGGCGAGAGCATACCGGTGGACGGCGTTGTTATAGAAGGCGAAAGCGCCGTTAATGAAGCGGCGCTCACCGGCGAAAGCCTTCCCGTTGATAAGGCGAAGGGCGATAACGTATCCGCCGCGACGATAAATCAGCAGGGCTTTTTAAAGTGCGCAGCTTCGCGAGTTGGCGCGGATACCGCGCTTGCGCGGATAATCGCCATGGTGAGCGACGCCGCCGCCACAAAAGCGCCCATAGCCAAGATAGCGGATAAGGTGTCGGGTGTGTTCGTGCCGGTGGTAATCATTGTTGCCGTGATAACGACGGCGGTGTGGCTCATAGTGGGGCAGCCCTTTGGCACGGCGCTCACGCGCGGCATATCGGTGCTTGTGATAAGCTGCCCGTGCGCATTGGGGCTTGCGACCCCCGTAGCAATAATGGTTGGAAACGGCGTGGGCGCAAAGCACGGTATACTTTTTAAAACGGCGGCCGCGCTTGAGGCGCTGGGCCGCACTGAAATAGCCGTGCTCGATAAAACGGGCACCATCACAAGCGGCGAGCCGGAGGTCACGGATATTGTGACGGCTGATACGGTGAGCGAAACGGAGCTTTTGTCGCTCGCGCTCGCGCTCGAAAAAAGGAGCGAGCACCCGCTCGCAAAGGCCGTTGTGCGGCGCGCCGAGGCGGAGAAGCCCTCGCTGACCTTTGGCGAGGTGAGCGATTTTAAGGCACTGCCTGGCAATGGCCTCACAGCGCGGCTCGACGGCGATGTGCTTTTGGGCGGCAGCTTAAAATTCATAAGCTCTCGCGCGAGCGTGCCGGAGACGCTTGAAAAGAAGGCCGAGGAGCTTGCCCGGCTAGGCAAAACGCCGCTCCTCTTTGCAAAAAACGCCGCGCCGCTGGGCATAATCGCCGTGGCGGACAAGCTAAAGCCCGATAGCGGGGCCGCCATAGCCCAGCTTAAAAATATGGGCGTCCGCGTAGTTATGCTAACGGGCGATAATGAGCGCACAGCAAGGGCGATAGGCGAAAAAGCGGGCGTAGACGAGGTGGTGGCGGACGTGCTCCCTGAAGGAAAGGCGGCTGTAGTCAGCGCTTTGCAGCAAAAGGGCAAAACCTGCATGGTGGGCGACGGCATAAACGACGCGCCCGCGCTCACAAAAGCCGATATTGGCGTTGCTATAGGCGCAGGAACGGACGTTGCCATAGACGCGGCCGACGTGGTGCTTATGAACAGCGCTTTGAGCGATGTACCCGCCGCAATACGCCTGAGCCGCGCCGCGCTTAGGAATATACGCCAAAATCTTTTCTGGGCGTTCTTTTACAATGTGATAGGCATACCGCTTGCGGCAGGCGTATGGATACCGCTTTTGGGCTTGGAGCTAAGCCCGATGTTCGGCGCGGCGGCAATGAGCCTTTCAAGCTTTTGCGTGGTCACAAACGCGCTGCGGCTGAACCTGTTCCGCCCGCACGACGCTAAAGATAATAAAAAGGAGACGTATAAAATGGAAAAAACATTGAAAATAACAGACATGATGTGCGCGCATTGTCAAGCGCGAGTCAAGAAGGCGCTTGAGGCCGTTGACGGCGTAAGCGAGGCCATAGTGAGCCATGAGAGCGGCACCGCGATAGTTAAGCTTTCCTCGCCCGTATCCGACGAGATACTAAAAAGCGCCGTCGAGGCGCAGGATTACAAGGTAATAGGCATAGAATAAAGCGCGCGGCTATAAAATCGCACACGCAGGGGCGGTCATGCGTGGCCGCCCGCTGATTTGTCGCGTTTATGCACATACATGCGCGACATTTTTTCCTCGCCGTCGCCCTGAACCATGCATAAAAATTGCCAGCCGTATCTTTCGTAAAATGCTGTGTGATCGGTGAGCAGATACAGCGTGCTTATTCCGCGCGCGCTCATATCATCGCATGCAAAGCGCAGCATTTGGCCAGCTATGCCTTGGCAGCGATACGCTTTTTCAACATATACCGCGCAGACGTTTGGCGTGAGGTCTGATCTATCGTGAAAATCATTTTCTATAACGCCCAGCCCCGCAACAATTTTCTCCCCATCGAGCGCAGCATACCACTGCGGCACCTTTGCGCCTTCCTTAAATGCTTCGGTTATGCTCTCAAGATATGCCTCCCGCGGCACCCCCCATTTTTCGTGAAACCACGCCGCCGTACCCGGCGCAAGCTCGCGCCGTTCATTGATGTTGATAATATTTATCATAAGCTCTCCTCAAAAAAACTATGCTAAAGATACAGCATTTTATCTATAAGCGCAACTATCGGTTATGTTTATGCTATAATGTAAGTATGAATATAAAGGAAATTGCGTTATGGTGTTTCTCGAAAAATTTGTCCTTTTATCGGACGAGGAAGAATATAAGATAGCGTTTTTGCGCCGTCAGGAAAACGGCGGCTACCTTGATAATGGCTATCCCTGCGCGCTTTTCACCGCGAAGGCGCTTACCGAGCTCGATTTTGAGCCTATAACCATTCTTTACGGCGGCAACGGAAGCGGCAAGAGCACGCTTTTGAATCTAATAGCGCTAAAGCTTGAGCTAAAGCGCATATCACCATATAACAGCAGCGAGCTCATGCTTGCCTACGCAAAGCGCTGCCGCGCGCATTTCGGCTGCGACGATTATGGCGACGAGGCCGAAATGCCGCCTGAGAGCCGCATAATAACCAGCGACGACGTTTTTGAATATATGCTCGCCGCCCGCGCCAATAACGATGAGATACGCGAGGACACGGAGGACGGCAAGGACGATTACGCCAAGTTGAAGCACGGCCAGAATATCCGTTTTAACAGCATGGAAAATTATGAGGACTTCCGCTTGCAGGTGCTTTCCAGAAGAAAAACGCTCACGCGCCGCAAGTTTTTGCAAAAAACCATAGGCAAGGAGGTCAAACTCAACAGCAACGGCGAAACGGCGCTTGAGTTTTTTGAAAGCTATATCGAAAACGACACCCTGTATTGCCTGGACGAGCCCGAAAACAGCCTCTCGCCAAAAATGCAGCTTGAGCTTAAAGCCATGCTCGAGGAAAAACGGAGGTATTGCGGCTGCCAGTTCATAATAGCCACGCACTCGCCCTTTATCCTCGCGCTAAACGGCGCAAAGATATACGACCTTGACGCCGCGCCCGTGGACGTGAAAAAATGGTGGGAGCTTGAAAACACAAGACGCTATTATGAGTTTTTCAAAGCCAACGCGGAGCTGTTTGAAGAATAGGCGGCGCGGCTGCACATTAGCGCATACCGCGGCAGCATATCCGAAAAGTGTTTTGCGCTCCCTCCTTTTTTTGTATAATATAATTTCAACAAGCCTGTTGGATTTCCAACGGCGTGCGCGCATCACAGCCGCATGATAAGGAATCTGCTTGCGGACCTTGCCGCAGGCAACCTTCGCGCCAATGAAAAGCTCACGCACATAAGCAAGCGCTCAACGCGTGAAAAGCTGCTGTCATATTTCTCGGCGGAAGCGCAAAGGCAGGGCGCGCCGGAGTTTATACTCCCGTTCAACCGGCAGCAGCTTGCCGACTATCTGTCCGTCGAGCGCAGCGCCATGTCTGCGGAGCTTTCAAAAATGCGCAGGGAAGGCATAGTGCGCGTCAATAAAAATAAAATCTGCCTTTGTCATAGGGAATGAAAAATATTGGAGCCGCACCGCACGCGCGTATAGAAATGGAGGTTCAGAATGGAGATAAAAAAGGTCACCGGCGATAAAAAAGCGTATATAGAGCTTTTGCTCCTCGCGGACGAGCAGGAGAGCATGATAGACAGGTATCTTGAGCGCGGCGAAATGTTTGTTTTAGACGATGACGGCGTAAAGGCCGAGTGCGTGATAACAAAGGAGTCTCAGGGCGTTTATGAGCTGAAAAACATCGCGGTGCGCCCGGAATATCACAGGCGCGGCTATGGTAAACGGCTTATTGACGCACTGTTCAATGAATATCCCGATTGTAAAACGCTTTTTGTGGGCACGGGCGACGTGCCATCGTCGCTTGGGTTTTATCATGCGTGCGGCTTTTGCGATTCGCATCGCGTTAAAAATTTTTTTACTGATAATTATGACCATGTTATGTTTGAGGACGGCGTGCAGCTCGTCGATATGGTGTACCTAAAGCGAGAAGGGTAAAACGCGCTTGAATATATTATAATATATTCAAGCGCGCCAGACTGTCGATAAACCCCGGGATTTATAATCCGGCTTCGGCGGCATGTACGCCGAAACGGATGAAAACCGTTAGGTTTTCGCACTTTACAGGTTTTGCCGCTCGGCGAAGCGGAGCGTAGTAGGCAAAATCTGCAACCTCGAAAAAGCCCGCCCTTTTTATTCTTTATGCTTTTAGCGCCTGCTTCATGTATGCAAGCTGGCCGCCGCAGAGCAGCGTGCTCACCTCGTCGTCCGAAAGGAGGGCGGCGGCGCTAAACTCGCGTCCCGTGCTTATGTTTTGCACGGTCACGCGCTTGCCTTTAAGCTGCGCGGGAAAATCCGAAATCAAAAGCTCGTCCGAAAGTGAGATACTGTCGTAATCGGAGGGATTTTCAAATATAAGCGGCACTACTCCGTGATTTATAAGATTTCCCTTGTGTATGCGCGCCATCGATTTCACTATCACCGCGCGAACGCCGAGAAACATGGGCGTTATTGCCGCGTGCTCGCGGGAGGAGCCCTGCCCGTAATTTTCGCCGCCGATAATCACGCTCACGGCCATAGCCTTTGCGCGCTCAACAAAGCTTGGGTCGTAGCGGCAGAAGGCATATTGCGCGATAAGCGGTATATTAGAGCGCATGGACGAGAATTGCGCGTTGGCGGGCGTTATATCGTCTGTCGACACATTGTCGCCCGCTTTAAGGCTTACTGCCGCGCGAAGCGCATCGGGCAACGGCGTGTTGACAGGCAGGGGCTGTATATTAGGCCCGCGCTTAATATTAACGCTTGAACCGTCCGTGAGCGGGGAAATAAACATGCTGTCGTCGATGGGATATTGCTCAGGCTCATGGATTGCCGCAAGAACGCTCGCGTCCTCAAGCACGTCAAAAGGCGAAGCTATGCGGCCAAGCACGGCGGTAGCAGCCGCGGTTTCGGGGCTGACGAGATATAGCTTTGCGTCGGAGGTGCCGCCGCGGCCTTTGAAATTGCGGTTGGAGGTGCGCACGGAAACGCCGCCTGTGGCGGGAGCCTGACCTATGCCGCAGCATGCGCCGCAGGCTATCTCCGTGAGCCGCGCGCCCGCGTCTATTAGCGTTTCGATAACACCGTCGCGAAGGAGCTGCTTATATATCTGGCGCGTGCTCACGGATACCGTGAGGCTCACGTCCTCGTGTACATGCCGGCCCTTGAGCACGGCGGCAGCCTTTGCAATATCGCTGTAGGAGCCGTTTGTGCAGCTGCCTATATATACCTGCTGCACCTTAACGCCGCTTATCTCGCTGACGGGGCGCACATTGTCCGGCTGGTCTGGACAGGCGGCGAGCGGCTCAAGCGCGTCAAGGTCTATAGTTATGGTCGCATCGTATTCGCAGCCCTCGTCGGGAGCGAGCGGAACGAAGTCCGCCTCGCGGCTTTGCGCCCTGAAAAAGCTGCGCACAACATCGTCTGCGGGGAACACGGAGGTAGTCGCGCCCATTTCAGCGCCCATATTGGCAATGGTTCCGCGCTCGGGGACGCAGAGCGATTTAACGCCCTCGCCCACATATTCAAACACCTTGCCGGTGCCGCCGTTCACGCCATAGCGGCGCAGCAGCTCAAGCATGACGTCCTTTGCGGCGCAGCCGGGGCGCAGCCGCCCCCTTAGCTCCACGCGCACGACCTCCGGCATTTTTAGCCGCATAGGCAGCCCCGCCATGGCGCGCGCCACCTCAACTCCGCCGCCGCCAAAGGCGAACATGCCTATAGCGCCGCCGGTAGTGGTGTGGCTGTCCGAGCCCATGAGCGTTTTGCCGGGTATGCCAAAGCGCGCGTATTGCAGCGAGTGGCATATACCGTTGCCAGGACGCGATAGGTATAGCCCGTATTTTTTAGCTATTGATTTGAGAAATATGTGGTCGTCCGGAGTTTTGTTATCAACATATAAAAGATTGTGGTCAAGATAGCTCACCGAGCACTCGGTTCTAACGCGCGGCAGCTCCAGCGCCTCAAAGGCAAGATAGCCCATGACGGCCGTTATGTCGTGCGTGAGCGTCTGATCCACTTTTATGTATATCTCATCGCCAGGGTTCATGTCGCTCTTGCCTATAAGGTGCGAGCGAATTAGCTTTTTTGTCATATTATCCATCATTTTTTCACCTCAGTAACCTAATTTTCTTAATTTTTAATGCGGCCAAATGCCGCAGCATTGCAATTATGGACACTTCTGCGCGCCGTGGCGGGAATCTTTTCTTTTCACGGCGAGTGTGCTATAGTAAATTTACACTCGCTGAAAAAGGAGTATGGCATGCGCGATTTTGACTGGCTTATAATCGATACGCTCAAGCGTACCGGCAACGTAACAAGAGCCGCAAAGCTGCTTTTTATCACTCAGCCGACGCTTACGCGCCGAGTGCAGCTCATTGAAGAAGAACTTGGCTTCGCGCTGCTCGTGCGCGGCTCCAAGGGCATAGCGCTCACTCCGGAGGGCGAATACGTCGCCGGTCAGGCGGCAAAGATACTCGCCATAATCGAGCAGACGCGGCTTGGCGTGGCCGCCTTTTCAAATGGTGAAAGCGGCACGCTGCACATAGGCGCGCCTCCCGCCTATGCAATATATGTCATTCCGGCGGTCATCGCGCTTTTTAACGAGCATTACCCCAAGGTCAACATGGACTTAATCGTTGAGCACAGCGGGGAGGTGCGCCGCATGGTAGAGGCGCGCGATCTCGATGTGGGCTTTGCAAGGGGCGACGCCGCCTCCGGCGTGCTCGAAAAGCGGCTCGTTTCGGAGGATCAGGTGTGCATAGTGGCGGCAAAGCCCTTTGAGCTTGCCGAGCTTGCCGCAATGCCGCGCATAGATTTCGTTCGCGAGAACGAGGTCGTCCGCCGCGCCGACGAGTGGTGGGCGCAGCATTTTGACACAGCGCCCATAGTGCGTATGCGCATGAATAGCTGTCAGCAGTGCCTCGCCCTTGTTAAGCATGGGCTTGGCTACGGCATAATCTCCGACGGCAAGTATATCCGCAAGGAGGACAGCCTTTTCGTGCTGCCGCTCACCTTCAAGAGCGGCGAGCCATTCACGAGCAAAACATGGATAATCTATCATCGCGATAATGCCTATAACCCCATACTGCGCAATTTCCTGAATTTTGCGGATAAGGTGGATATAAACTCGCTCAGTTAGCTTTCACTCAAAGTATAATAAAAATATAATCTATTGGGAAATAGCTTTTTTGCATGGGCAAACCTGCAAAAAGGCTATTTCCTTATTTGCGTGCCCATAAGTTATGCTGTTCATATAATGAAATAAGCATGCGGAGGAGCGCTATGGATAATCTTTATGACCTTGCGGCTTTTATATCGGAATTGAAATGGAATGAGCTTCCACAAAGCGTTAAGCAAGCCGCCGCGCGCTGCGTGCTTGACACGGTTTCCGCCGCAGCGGGCGCGAGCGGCGATGAGCTGCTTAAAGAGATAGAGCAAACGCTCACGCGCTTCGATGGCGGCGGCGTCGCTTCCCTTTGGGGCAGAAACAGGCGCGGAAGCCTGCATACGGCCGTCATGCTAAACGCTATGGCGGCGCATACGCTTGAGCTTGACGATGTGCACACAGCGTCAAAGACGCATATAGGCTCAGTCGCCATACCTGCCGCGTGGGCGCTTGGCGAGGCGCTTGGGGCGAGCGGGGCGGAGCTGCTTTTAGCGCTCGTCTGCGCGTATGAGACTACGGCGCGCATAGGCATGGCGCTCGGCGTGAGCGCGCATCGCAATCGCGGCTGGCACGCGACAGGCACCGCGGGCACATTCGGCGCGGCGGCGGCGTGCGCAAAGCTTTTTGGCCTTGATAAGGATAAAACGGTGAGCGCGCTTGGCATGGCGGGAACGCAATCGAGCGGGCTATGGTCGTTCCTGCTGGACGGAGCAACCTGTAAACCCCTGCACGCGGGGCGTGCGGCCGTGAGCGGGCTTGACGCGGCGCTAATGGCTTATTCAGGCATGAAGGGGACGGGGCATGTGCTCGAAGCCGCGGATGGCGGGCTGCTTGCGGCCATGTCCGGCGAAGCGGATATATCGTGCGTCAACAGGGGGCTTGGCGAGGTTTGGGAAATACAGCGCCTGGACAACAAGCCATATCCGTGCTGCCGCAGCACGCATTGCGCCATAGACGCCGCTTTGGCGCTGCGTCCCAAATGCTTGGGACGGCTTGATGATATAGCTTCGATAACCGTTGACACTTATCTTGTGGGGCATAAGCAGTGCGGCATGAGCGCGGGCTGTCTTTCGCCCGCGAGCGTTGCTCAGGCGAAGTTTTCAACGCCTTATGCCGTTGCGGCGGCGCTCACGGACGGCGAAGCTTCATTTTCGCAGTTTACGCCTGAGCGCTTGGCGGACAAAAATGTGCGCGCGCTCATGGCAAAGGTTGAAGTGCGCACGGACGAAGGGTTCACCGCCGCGTATCCAAAGCATTGGGGCTGCAAGCTCACGGTTAAAATGAAAAACGGCGAGCTGGTCGCAGCCTCCGTGCCAGACGCGTCTGGCAGTCTTACAAGACCGCTCAGCGAGGAACAGCTCGCCGCCAAGGCGACGGGGCTTTTAAGGACGCCCTACGGCGAAAACGCGCCCGCCATGGCGCGCGAGCTGCTCAACACGGCTTTGGCGAAGCAGCTTCCAAAACTATAATATAAGGAGAGATAAATATATGAATCAACCTGATCTGTGGGCTGACGCGGCCAAGTTTGGCCCTGTGAAGCTTGCCTCCGTCGATTTTCGCGACGGCCAGCAATCCCTTATCGCCACGAGAATGCGCACGGAG
>CAZZNN010000002.1:1171-36733 GCA_964655605.1 uncultured Oscillospiraceae bacterium | reverse complement strand
TAGCAAGCTCACAGGTTATCCGGTGATGATAGCGCTGCTAGCACTTGTTTTTTGGCTCACCATCACTGCCGCGAATTATCCGTCGCAGCTCATTGCGGACGGACTGTTTTGGCTGCAAGACAGGCTGACGGAGCTCTTTATATATTTAAACGCGCCCACTTGGCTGCACGACGCGCTCGTGCTTGGCATATATAGAGTGCTCGCATGGGTGGTATCGGTTATGCTTCCGCCAATGGCAATATTCTTCCCGCTGTTTACACTGCTTGAAGACGCGGGCTACTTGCCCCGCGTAGCATACAATCTGGATAAGCCGTTCAAACGCTGCCACGCCTGCGGCAAGCAGGCGCTGTGCATGTGCATGGGCTTTGGCTGCAACGCCGCCGGCATAGTTGGCTGCCGAATAATCGATTCACCGCGCGAGCGCCTGCTTGCTATTCTCACAAATAATTTTGTGCCGTGCAATGGCCGTTTTCCAACGCTTATCGCTATACTCACAATGTTTTTTGCAGGCGCTGCGGGCGACGCGTTTGCCTCGCTGTATTCGGCGCTGCTCTTGACGCTGGTTATCATACTCGGAGTGTTTTTGACGTTTTGCGTGACAAAGTTGCTTTCAAAAACAATACTTAAGGGTATGCCCTCGTCCTTTACGCTTGAGCTGCCGCCGTATAGAAAGCCGCAGATAGGCAAGGTGCTGCTTCGTTCGATATTCGACAGGACTTTATTCGTGCTCGGCCGTGCGGCCGTTCTTGCGGCGCCGGCCGGACTTGCGATATGGCTTATGGCAAATGTTTATATTGACGAGGTAAGCCTGCTTGGCCATTGCGCCGCTCTCCTCGACCCGTTTGCAAGACTTATGGGGCTTGACGGCGTAATACTCATAGCTTTCATTCTTGGTTTTCCCGCAAACGAGATAGTCGTCCCAATAATTATAATGGCGTATATGGCTCAGGGCAGCTTATTGGATATTGACAACCTGTCGCAAATGAAGGCGCTTTTCGTTGAAAATGGCTGGACGTGGGTAACCGCAGTGAGCATGATCCTTTTCTCATTGAATCATTGGCCGTGCTCCACAACGTTGCTTACTATAAAAAAGGAAACCGGAAGCTTGAAATGGACGGCGCTTGCCGCCGCCATACCAACGGTGACAGGCGTTTTACTGTGCGTCGTCTTTACCGCGCTCGCAAGGCTATTCACAGCGTGAACAAGACGCTTATTTCAATATCTTTGCGGAATTCCACATTGACGCAGAATAGAGAAATAATATGTCCGCGCCGCTAAAATCAACGTAATCGGCAATCAACTCGCTTGAAATATATCTGAGGTCTACGAGCGTGATTTCTTTGTATACGCTTGCAAGCAGCGGCGCTATTGACGAGCCGAACGAATCGCGAAAGAGTATAAGCGAGCGGTTCGTTGCGGCATGCTCGTTCGTGATCTTCAAAAGTGCGGCAGCGCCGTCCAGATATACGTCATAACCGTCGAGCGAAGCGGTGAACTTGTCAAGCGTATAGAGCGGCAGGGGAGTATCCGGCTTTTCAACGCTCCATACGGTTGCGGAGTCAAGATAAGGGCTTGTGAGGTATGTTAACGTATCGGGCGCTATGGGCAGGGCTGATTGCCCTAGATAAACTCCCTCAAAGGGATATAGCTCGTGAGAAGCATAATTGGATAACTCAAGCGGCGCTTCGGGCAGCGCCATATCAGCGGCAAGTGCGTTAAGCACGCCCTGCAGCTTATTCTGCTGCCAATGCGTGTCCGTGCGGTAGTAATCCTCCGCTGACAAGGCTTTTGAAATATCAATAAATTTGGCTTGCGGTATGCCTAGAGCCGCCGTGCTTGCAAGCAGCGGATAGTCAAGACGCGGATAATTGCCCGCCGCATACCAAGTCTTATCAGGAATTACGCAGGCATAGACGCCCGCAGCATCGTGCGCATGCGCGGCTATAATGCTGTTCACCTTGCTTATGCCCGCTTCTAGCTGACCTTCGTCAAGCTTTGAGTCAAGCTTGTAAATTGCATCGTTCACGATGTATATGCCATTGTTATCGAGACGCATAAATGCATATTTATTCATAACAGCTTTAACGGAGCGAAAGCCGTCCCGCAGAGGAAACTGGTCTAAAAGATAGCTTTCGAGCGCAGAAAAATATTTGCCTGAGAAAAGCGCGTCCGCTGAAAGGACGGGCTGCTTTGCCAAAAGCCTTCGCTCGCTTTTCGACCTTTCGCCGTCGGGCAACGCTGCATGCAGCGCAAAAAGCCCAAAAATGAGCAGCGCGAATACGGCTACGGTCGCTATTGAGCGAATATTTGATTCTTTAGAATGATTCTGCATTTAGCCACCTCAAAAGCGGAAGTATAAAAACGGGTTGAACGAACCGTCGATTATATAGGCGGTGGAGGCGATGAGTATAAGCGCTATTCCGGCGGGCTCAAGCACCGTAAGCCACTTGCGTCCCAATACGCTTGCGTCGGCTCGCTGCCATAGCCGCCTTACTGTGGGAAGCGCACCGAATATGCCTATTGCAAGGGGAAGCGCATAGCTTTTAAGATTGTAGAGCGCTTCTTGGGATATTAGCGGCACATTGTTCGCACCGAACATCATGGCTATGTCGCATAACGCGCCTAAGAGCGAGTCAGCGTTGAATATAACAAAGCTTATCATCACCGCGAATACTGTGTACGCATGTGCCGCAAAAGCGCCGGCGCGCTCAAGCCATTTGCCAAGGAATAGCTTTTCAAGCGTGAGCAGTATTGCATAGTATGCGCCCCAAACAACGAAATTCCACGCCGCGCCGTGCCAAAGCCCTGTTAAGCACCACACCACGGTTATATTCCTTATGAGCTTGAATTTTGATACGCGATTGCCGCCGAGGGGGATATATACATAGTCGCGAAACCAGCTTCCAAGCGTTATATGCCACCTACGCCAAAATTCGCTCACGCTTTTTGATATATAGGGATAGTTGAAGTTTTCGGGGAAAACAAAGCCCAGCATACGCCCAAGCCCTATCGCCATATCGCTGTAGCCCGAAAAATCAAAATAGACCTGAAGCATAAAGCTCAGCGCGTATATCCATGCGTATAACACGCTTGGCTCGCTGGTGGCCTTGAATGCCGCGCAAACCTCGCCAAACGCGTTTGCAAGCAGCACTTTTTTGCCAAGCCCTATGATGAAGCGGCGCACTCCTGTGCCCGCGTCGTGTATGGAATATGATTTCCAACGGTTTTCAAGCTCGTTTGAAATATCGGTGTATCGCACAATAGGCCCGGCAATGAGCTGCGGAAACAAACACACGAACGTGGCAAAGCTTAAAAGGGAGCGCTCCGCGTGCGCCTTGCCGCGATAAACGTCTATCGTGTAGCTCATGGTTTGGAAGGTATAAAAGGATATACCTATCGGAAGCGGCACGTTCGTGAGCGGTATGGAAGCGCCTGTTATGCCGTTAAACGCGCCTATAAGGAAATCGGAATATTTGAAGAAACCGAGCATCAAAAGGTTAATGGTTATGCTTGATATAAGCAGCGCTTTAGCCTTTTTATCGCCGCGATACTTTTCTATAAACAGGCTGTGCAGCCAGTCGGATACGCTTGAAAAAACTAGCAGTAGCACATATTTGGGTTCTCCGCAGAAATAAAAAATAAGGCTTGCCAGTAAAAGTACGATATTGCGCAGCTTTTTTGGCGCGACAAAGTACGCGGCGAGTGTTATGGGCAGAAAAATATATAGAAACGTTATGCTCGAAAAAAGCATTTTTCACCCCCGGAAACGGTATAGTGCAGGAGAGCCGGCGTATGGGCTCGACTCTCCTGCGCTATAGGGGAGCGGCGTTTCGCCGTTCCCCATAACTGTGTTGTTTATTTAGTCAGTTCTGTGAAGTTGTCTATTATAGCGTTTGCGGTTGTTTCAAATGACATCACCAGCACAACGAGCCTTCCGGCCTGCAAAACCTCGGTTTTTTCGGCAGTGACGCATATCCACTTTGAAGGATTGGCGTTGGCGCGCATTTCATCGGCAATCGTTGAGGCGGAGGCGTCGTCCTTGGCACGCACAAGCACGACCGAATGGGCAATGGCGCTTATCATTCCCTCGGATACGAGCCCTTGAGAATCCTCAGGCATGGGAATAAAAGCAAAGGTTTCAAAATTGTCCGAGGTAAGCGCGGTGTTTTGCGAGCTTGGAAGGTCGCTCACGCCATCGAGCAGCTTGCCCATTATTTCCTCAAGCGTAAGACTGTCTAGCGCCGAGGCTTGCGAGCCCGTTGCGTTATTTGCGGCGCAGCCAAACGTTGCCGCAAGCAGCAGCAGTATCAAAAAAATCATTATTGGCTTTCTCATTTTTCTCTCCTTTGTGGTTCTTCGCTAAAATAACGTCCATACGCACATAAAGGTTCCATTAGAGTTTGAACTATTTAACGCGGATATATTCACTTTGCAACTAAATAGCGTAAGGGTTAACGTTTAGCACGTTGTATGACTGCATTTCCGTGGCAGCAATAGCGCGGTCGAAGGCTTGGCGCGCTTCAAGGAGCACCTGCTCGTCGCTGTAGCCGCCGCCCCATATATGCGTGCATATAAGCTTATTAACGTTGGCGTCGCGCGCAAGACGGCCAGCTTCGTATGCGGTTAAATGCGGAGCGGTTTCGGTGGTCTTGTCAGCGGAAAGGAAGCATGTGTCAGCCAGCAGAAGGCTGGCGTTTGCGGCATATTCCGTCAACCTGTCAAAATAACCGGTGTCACCGGTATAAAATAGACTCCGTCCATCATGCTCCAAAAGATAGGCGTAAGTTGGTACGGGGTGCATGGTTCTGTACATCGATATAGACATATCGCCTATTTTCATTTTGCGCCCGTCGCTGGCGGCGGTTATATCGAATACGCCGGAAGCGGATAGCTGACGGTATTCATATTCCGGCGTAATTGGCGATACAACGGAAATGGGAAGATGTATTCCGCCGCGCTCCCGTATCTTTGTTTGCTCCAGCATGTAGCGCAAAATGAACATATCGGCGCAATGATCGCTGTGCAGATGCGAAAGGAGTATTGCGTCTATATTAAATGATGGTATAACCGAAAGAAGCCGCGAGAGCGTGCCGCTGCCCATGTCCAAGACTATTCTTATATTGCCGCTTTCAACCAAATATCCTGAGCATGCGCCGCCGGGATATGGGAATGGGCCGTATTTGCCGAGCACCGTCAGCTTCATCATATTAGCCGTCCTCACTTTCGATTAGTTTAATCAATAGAATAATATAATATTCTTGATGTTTTTGCACTAATTTTGTGAACTGGCCTGATGGCTCTTTTGTGCGCAGAAAGCCGCTTTTTATGCGCCGTGACAAGCGCTGGCTTATTTTGAGTGGATTGCTTCTAAAAGTCAAAAAATCTTGCGATAACAGATTAGCTGGCGGTTTGCGTTTTTAGTGATATAATGGCATCATTTGCTTTATTGCCCTCGCGCTGCTTGGGGTGGCGCTGATATTTGTTGGGTGGAATTGGTCGAACTTTGCATTGAATTCCATGAACGAAGTTTTGGTCTACCTCGTGGCAACGGGTGAGCATCATACGGTGGTAAAAGAGCTAACAAAAGACACATGAGTTGGGATAAAGGGCATATTCAACCCTTTGCAACGTTGGGAATAGTGATGGGAATAACACATAACTGGAGGTAATTCAAGCTGATTTCTCGTCACGCCGAAAATCTGTAAAAACTCTTGACATAAGGAAAAGCGGACTTTCTCGATTTGAGAAAGTCCGCTTCATGGCTCCCCCTGTTGGACTCGAACCAACGACACTGCGGTTAACAGCCGCATGCTCTACCGACTGAGCTAAGGAGGAATGGCACGAGTGTTATTCTACAACAGCGGTTCTATTTTTGCAAGCCCTTTTTTAAGATTTTTTTGTCTTCATATAAAATATTCTCGCGTTGATTATTCCTTGACTCAATGTCCCAACCGCGATAACATAAATACATCGACTTTTCGCATGTGGAGATTTTGATGGAGAATCTTGAAAGATATACTCAAAACGCAAGACTTGCGCTTGCGTGCGCGCAGGATTGCGCCCGCGAATTAGAACAAAACGGCGTTAGCTGCGTAAATCTGCTGCTGGGGCTCATGCGTGCCGAGACGGGCAGAGCCGCGCGAGCTTTGGCAAAGTGCTGCGTTGATTACAACGCCGTGCTTGCTCATGCACGCTTAAATGAGAGTGAAAAGAGCGAGAAATTTACAACCAGTTTTGGGTTTACTCCGTATATAAGGAGAATATTAGAGCTGAGCGCATACGAGGCGCGTTCGGCCAGGGCGAATAAAACGGGCACGGAACATATTTTACTGACGCTCATCTGCGAAAAAGAGTCTGGCGTAAGCGATATGCTTGAGGAGCTTGGCGCAGATGTTACTAAGCTGAAATCAATTCTGCGTGTTGAAGCCGAATGCGAAACCGTAAGCTCAAATGCGAGCAAGACGGCTAATGCCGCCGGTGCAACTCCTACGCTGCTTGAATGCGGAATAGATATTTCGCGGCGCGCCGAGAGCCATCTACTAGACCCTGTGATAGGCCGTGAGCAGGAGCTGTCAAGAGTTATTCAGATCCTATTAAGAAGAAATAAGAACAACCCAATTCTGATAGGCGAGCCGGGCGTTGGCAAGAGCGCCGTTGTGGAGGGTCTTGCGCAAAGCATAGCGTCAGGCGGCGTTCCGGGGCCGCTTTTAGGCAAGCGGATAATTTCAATCGATATGGGCTCCGTGATAGCGGGAACAAAATATCGCGGCGACTTTGAGGAGCGGCTTCAAAACATTATAAGCGAAGCGGTTGCAGATGCGAGCATTATCCTTTTTATCGACGAAATACACGGGATAGTGGGAACGGGCGCGTCCGAGGGCGCTTTAGACGCCGCCAACATGCTAAAACCCGCATTGGCGCGTGGAGAACTCCGCCTGATAGGCGCGACTACCATAGATGAATATAAGAAAACCATAGAAAAAGACGCCGCGCTCGAAAGACGATTTCAGCCTGTGCTAATAAGCGAGCCTACCGAAGCGGAAGCTATGCAGATACTTTTCGGGCTAAGACCGCGCTATGAAGCGCACCACGGCCTGACGATAAGCGATGAGGCGCTAAGCGCGGCGGTCGAGCTGTCCGCAAAATATATTCAGGATAGAAAGCTGCCTGATAAGGCGCTCGACCTTCTTGATGAGGCCGCGAGCAAGGTTTCTATGCGCATGCAGACCGCAAATATCGATGGAGCTAAAATAGATGAGTTAGATGCGCTCCGGCGTGAAAAGGCGGAAGCTATAGAAACGCAGGACTATGAAAAGGCGATATTGCTGCGCGATAAAGAAAGAGCTTTTAAAAGGGTCGCGAGCAGGCGCGAAGCAGCGGCAAGGGTAGAACGCGACGATATAGCGCAGGTGGTAAAGGAATGGACGGGTATTCCCGCCGGAGTAATCGACGTATCTGAGCATGAACGGCTGCTTGCACTTGAGACTTCGCTTAAAAAGCACATAATAGGGCAAGACGAGGCGATTAGTGCGGCAACAAGAGCGCTCAAACGCGCCAGAGCGGGCCTTGGCGACGCTTCAAGGCCCATGGGCTCACTATTGTTTATGGGGCCGGTGGGCTGCGGCAAAACGGAGCTTGCAAAGGCGCTTGCAGCTACGCTTTTTGGCGATAAAAACGCATTGATAAGGCTTGATATGAGCGAATATATGGAGCCGCAGAGCGTAAGCAGGCTAATAGGCGCGCCGCCGGGCTACGCGGGCTTTTCTGACGGCGGGCAGCTCACCGAGCGCGTGAGGCGCAACCCATATTGCGCCATACTCTTTGACGAGGTCGAAAAAGCTCACCAAGATGTGCTAAACCTGCTTTTACAAATACTTGAGGAAGGCAGATTGACGGATTCATCGGGACGAACAGCGAATCTAAAGAACACATTGATAGTGCTAACGAGCAATATCGGCGCGGCGGCACGAAGCGGCGCAGTAGGGTTTGGCTCAAATGATGGCGCTTACGAGGGCAAACGCACAGCGGCGCTAGACAAGCTAAAAAAGTCGATGCGGCCTGAGCTTGTAAACAGGATAGATGAAATAATCTTGTTTAATGAGCTTACAAAAGGCGACCTTGCGGCGATAGCGGCAAATATGCTTAAAGATTTAGCGAAAAGGCTTGAAAAGCAGGGGGTCGAGCTTGAGGCAGACTCTTGTGTTTGCCAATGGCTGGCGGGTTTAGAACGGAAGGATATGGGAGCAAGGCCTTTGCGCCGCAATATAGCAAGATATATAGAGGATCCCTTGAGCGATATATTGCTTCGCTCGAGCACTGTGGCGGGGACGAGGGTGTCAATAAAGCTTGTGAACGGGAAAATTGAGATCGAATAGAAATGTGCTGGCTGTGCGCGGGTTACATACGCATAAGTGATGAATGGCCGCGCGGCAGCGGAGCGATAGGCGCCTATGGCGCTAAAGCGCGCAGGGAGTATTGTGTATTCGTTGAAGGTGATGGAGAACAGATGACAAACAGGCATGCTAAACAAAGCGTTATAAGAGCGTTGGCCGCTTTTCTTGCAGGCGTTATGCTTATGGGCTTGTGCGCTTGCGCTCGGCTTACGGCCGTTTTTCAAAATGAAACGGAAACAGATAACGAGCCTGCTGCAAATGAGCCCGTACCCACTGCGGCAGTGTTGCCTACACAAACTCCGCCAGATGAAACGCTTAATCCGCTGCTAGTGTTCTATGCCGAGTTTGACGCAAAAACACATCAGCAAATAGCCGACATGGGAAAAGCGTTAACAAGCTCAGGCAAGGCGGCGCAGCATATTGCAAAAGCGGCGCTGGAGCGCATGAATATAATGATACGCGCGGCGCATGTGTCCATAGGCAGATTGACCTATGATAGCTTAGGCATTTACAATGGCTCGGTCGTGGGCGCAGCGAACGGAAGCGGCACGCTTCAAAAAGCTTCCGGCGACTCAAGCTATACAATGCGTTTTTCCTATCAGGACGGGACGAGCCTATATGGCATATTCACCGAAAAATCAATAGTTTATGTGATGGGAAGCGAGGCGCGCGGATATTCCTGCTGCGCTATAGTGAAAACCGACGAGGGCTATCGGATTGCGGCAGATGTTTCCGGCGAGGGCGCCGTGGCTGAAATAAGCGGCGAAAGCATTTCGCTTGCAACGTTAAGCTTTACGCAGCCAGTACTTGAGTTCGACGCAAGCCAGAGCGACGCGCCGGATTTAGCTTTGTACGACCCGTCGTATCTGAACGTGGATATAAACTCTGCTGAAATAAGCAGCTATTGGCAGCTAAAGCAGGGCAAGCTTGAACTTATCGGCAAGCCTTTTCAACAGGCGGGCACCCTGACAAATGAGCCTTAATGCTTGTTTGGCTTGGGCGTGTGTATCGCGCCAAGCTCGCCATAGGCTATGGCCTCCTGTTCGTCCTGTATTGCGCCCGGAACGAGACCTGTGCAATCGGCGGGACTTATGACATTTCTTTTGGCGAAGAAGGTATCCTCGGTAAATTGTGCGCTCTCATTTAAATCACAGCATTTCATTGAATAAAAACTCCTTTTTGCTAAATATGCGCGCCCGGCCTGATTGCTATCCGCAAAAACGATAGAAGAATATGGAATAACCATATCGTGTTGGGGAGAAACTACATTGCGGAGGGCTCAGAATATGAAGCTTATGGACGCAATACGAAAAATATGCAGTTTTGAAAATCGCAAAAGCGAATTTGAATTGCTCGAAACAGAGCGTGGGCAACCGGGATATTTTACGACGCTAAATGCGCGCGAAGCGGATAAAAGCGCCGATGGCGGCAATAAAAAAATATCCCTGTCGCTCGATGAGACCGAGACATGGCTCAAACGCGACTTTCGCTCAGACATCAATCCCGACATCATTTTCAGACGCTTTAAGCTTGGCGGGCGCGTCGACGCGCTTGCGCTTTTTATTAACGGCATGGCGAGCGCGGATCAGGTCAGCGATTTTATTTTGCGCGAAGCTATGCGCCGCGGCGCTATAGACGGCGTGCAGCGGCCTTATGCAAAGTTTGTTGCGGAAACTGTGCTTACGCTTAGCGAAACGGAGCTGAGCGCGGATTATGGCAAGGTGAAAAGCGCAGCGCTTGAGGGGAGAACGGCGGTGCTGATAGATGGAGATGAGGAAGCCATATTGCTCGATACCCGAGGCTTTGCGCACAGAAGCGTTGGCGCGCCGGAGAATGAGAAGGTGGTGCGTGGGCCGCACGAAGGCTTTAACGAGAATATTCGCACAAATATAACATTGCTTAGGCGCATGATAAAAACCGAGGATTTGGTGTGCGAATTCCGTGACGCTGGCGGCGATAACCGGATAAGAGCCGCCATAGTTTACAGGGAAGGCGTTGCTAACACCGCGCTCATTGAGGAGGTAAAACGCCGCATGGCGCACGTCGACACGCGCATGGTGCTAAATAGCGGCATGTTGGAACAGCTTACGGAAGAAAGCAGCATTTCGCCGTTTCCGCAGGTGCTCGCAACTGAGCGCCCCGACAGGGCGGCGTCATTTATAATGCAGGGCTATGTGGCGGTACTGCTTGACGGGAGCCCTTACGCAAACGTTATGCCTGTTACGCTCGCAGCGCTCATGTCGAGCTCGGAGGATATTTTTTTAAGGGAGCCTCAGGGCACTGTTATCCGCATAGTGCGATACTTGGGAGCGCTTATATCAATTATACTGCCGGGATATTTTTTGGCGCTGGCGCTGCATCACCAGGGACTGTTATCAACCGAGGTGCTAAGCACCGTGATTTCATCAAGAAAGATGGTGTTTGCTCCAATAGGCACAGAGCTTATCTTTTTGCTTATAGTATTCCAGTTGATAAGAGAAGCGGGCTTGAGGGTTCCGGGCAGCATTGGGCAAGCGATAGGAATAATAGGCGGGCTAATATTGGGTCAGGCAGCCGTAAGCGCGAATCTCGCGAGCTCGGTGGTGCTTATAGTGGTCGCACTGTCCGGACTTGGCAATTTCTGCATACCGGATTATTCAACGCAGCTCGCAGCGTCATACTTTAGGGTATTCATTGTGCTTTGCGCGTGGATGGCGGGCTTGCTGGGCATGGCGTGCGCATTGGTAATCGTTATTGCGCTCACAGCTTCGCTTAAATCATACGGCGTGCCGTTTCTTGCGCCGTTTGCACCGGTGGCGTACACAAAACGTCCGTTTATACGCCGCGGCAGGATAACTATGCATAAAAGAACTGCGGATATTGTGAATTCCATGGAGGAGCGCGTGCGATGAAGCTGCATGAGGGAAGGAGCGGAACTCAGGAGATAGCGTGCCTTGCGGGAATGTCTGTTGGGATAATGAGCTTGTTTGGGATAGATTCACAAACGCTTTATTTGGACGGTAACATATCATATATCACCATACCCATAGCAATAATAATTTCGCTCGCAGGCGCTTTTATTGCGATGAGCGCGCTCAAATCCGGCAGCGGGGTAAACCGCGGCGGTATTTTGATAAAGCTCGCTGCGGTTATCGAGGCGATATTGCTGATACTGGCCGGGATAATGCTTCTTTCACGCTTCACCCATGCGGTGCATTATCATATATTCGGGCAGTCGGGTTATGAAAGAGTGGTTGTTTGGACTGTGCTTACAATAGCGCTCGTCACCGTGCCGGGCTTTGAAACCATCTCGCGGACGGCGCGCTGTATATGCATGGCGTTGGTTTTGCTGCTTGTGGCAACGCTCGCCGTCTCGTCGGAGGGGAGCGAAATATATAGGCTTTCGCCTTTTCCTGGCAAGGGCATTAAATCCGCGGCAACAGAGACATGGGCGCTTAGCGCATTACTGCTGCCGGGAATAGCGGCAATAATGTTCTTTCCCAAAAGCGCCAACGGCTATTGTAATGCGCGCAAAGGAACGCTTGTGGGCGCGCTCACTGCGGCGGTGACAGCGTCAGCGGCGCAGCTGGTGCTCGGCATGGCGTATGCGTATACTGAGTTGAGAGATATTTTTTTGCCGCTGTATGAGTTGAATATGATATTGCCCAGCGAAGGCTATTTTATGCGCTATGATAAACTTCTGCTTTTTATTTGGCTTATTGGGGCGCTTGTGGTATGCGCTTATTATGCGTATTCGGCGGGTAATATACTGTGCCGCGTGAGCTTTGGTAGCGATGCGAGGCCGGCGGTTTTAGCTTTATGCGCCTTGCTTGGCGCGGCGGTGCTTTTTATAGATAAAAACGCCTGGATATACGAGCTAATAAAAAAAGTCTTTCCGTGGGCAAGCGCGGGGCTCGCGGCGATGCTTGCGTGTGCAGGCGTGATAAATGCTATCAGATACAGGAGAGGGAAGAATGCGAAAACTGTGTAACTTATGCGCGGCTGTTCTTTTAATAGCGTTCTGCGCGAGCGGCTGCATGAAGGCGGTTCCGCTTGATGAATATGCATACGTTATTGCCGTTGGGCTGGATAAGGGGATAATCAAACCGTTCAAGGTGTCGTTCCTTGTGCAAAAAGAAGGCGGAGGCGAGAATGGGCAGGATAATGCGGGCGCTAAGGTGATGTCCGCCGAGGGCGCGACTCTTAGCGAAGCATTGCAGAGCGTGCAGCTCGGTTTTCCAAACGCATTGAATCTTTCGCGTGTTACGCTCTTTGCCGTATCAGACGAGCTCGCTCGTGACGGGGTTATGGAAAAATGCCTGTCCATTGCGCTTAATTCTTATCACATGAGAAGGTCTGTCAAGCTTATGACGATACAGCGGAGCGCGTATGAATACTTTAACGGGTTGAATATAGAAAGCGAGCCTAATGTCACGAAGCTTCAGGTGGCCATGATGAACACAAAATATGACGACGGCGCCGCGCCGCTAATGAATATAGCTTTATTTACCGAGGCTGTGCACGGCGGGCGGACAGATGCGGTGATGCCGCTTGGTGTCGCGGCAAAATCATCAGGGGAGGAGGGGGAGAAGCCGCAAGGTGATTCGCAAAATACAGCCTGGGGAACAAGCGGCACGATGAGCTCACATATAAGCGGAGCTGCGATTTATGATGGCAAGAAAATGGTTGGTACTGTGCCTGAAAGGGATATTTGCTTTATTTTGCTTGGTCGAGGAGAACTAAAGGAATGCAGCCTTGATGTGCTCGTAAATGGCGAAATGCTGTCGCTGAGGCTTTATTTGATAGAGCACAGAATGGAGGCGGCAATTAAGGACGGCCTAGCGCGGGTGAGTATAACGGAAAAGCTCGACTGCGAGCTTCTATCCTATCCTGAGCAAGTGATAAGCGGAAACGATATAGCAATAGCTGCGCAAAATCAACTGCGCGATGGATTAAAACGCGTATTTGAAGCCGGGGTAAATATGAATTCAGATATTCTCGGCTTTGGCAGAGGCGTGTCGCAGTGCTTTAAAAGCTCGAAGGAGTGGAGCGATTATGATTGGAAGGCGAAGATTGCTTCGTGCCAAGTGGAATATAACGTAGAGGTTGAGATGAATGATAAGACATTGATTTGGGAGGTGAGCGGCTGATGCTGGTAATCGCAATATTTGCTTTAGCATATTGCATAGCATATCTATGCGTTTGCATAAAAAATAAAGCCTCGCGCGTAAATTCGGCAATAACGCTTGCGCTTGGCGCCTTCGCCGCCATATTGGCGCTTAGCGCCTAGATTTATCAAAAAGCGCGTCAAGCCTTGCCTGCGCGTCCTTGAGCGCTTTTTCAGTGGCGGCTTTGTTTACGAAATACATGCCTTCGCAGTCGGGCGTTATAACGTTGCCTTCTTCTATTGCGCCGTGTATGCGGAAGCATGGAACGAGCGTTATTTCGCCATTTTCGTCCTCGCATATTGCGTTATCGTTTTCAATTCTGTCTATCGTGAGCACAAAATTTTCTCCTTTGTTTCTTTATACTTATTTGAATAACATATTACCAACAAAAAAACAATCATTATCATTGTAATAACTTATTTAATTATGCTTTTTTATATGGTAAAATCACTTATGTACAGATGTATAAGTAGGTTTATGTTCACATGAAAGGAGGTAAGCGCAATGACGTTTGACGTTTTGGTAAAAACACTCGGAAGCGGCTTTGCACAGTTCCGCTTAACGGATGTGCTGGATATATTGATAATAGCAATATTGCTGTATAGGCTTCTCGTGTTGACAAAAGAAACACGCGCTTATCAGGTGCTAAAAGGACTTGGAATGGTGTTTATCGCGGCCATTTTGAGCGACACGCTCGAGTTACCCACATTGAGTTGGATACTCAGTTCATTCTTGGTTTCAGGAATAATCGTTGTTGTCGTGCTGTTTCAGCCTGAGCTCCGGCGTGCGCTTGAGCATATAGGGCGAGGCAAGATATTCGACAGCGCCCTTTTTGGCAATTATCAGCGGGAAGCTGTTGAAATAGTCAGCGAGATGCAGCATGCGCTTTTAAGCTTGGCAAAGCGCAGAGTCGGCGCGCTTATCGTAATTGAACAGCGCACCGGCCTTGGAGATATAATAAGCACGGGCACCCGTATAGAGGGCATGATCTCCGCTCCTCTCATTGAAAACATATTTGAACCAAACACTCCGCTGCATGACGGCGCCGTTGTGATCCGCGACGGGCAGATAGTTTCAGCGGCGTGTTTTTTGCCGCTGGCGGAGGATATTGCGGTGGATCGTGAGCTTGGCACGCGCCACAGAGCCGCGCTTGGCGTATCCAGCGTTTCAGACTCTATAACCATAGTGGTATCGGAGGAAACGGGGGTAATCTCGTTCGCGCGCGACGGCAAGCTTGTGCGCTATATAGATCAAAAGGCGCTGCATAATTTGCTTGAATCTATTTTCATGAAAGAGCAGAGCGCAGGCGGACAGCTATTTAAGCGGAGGAAAAAAGATGGAAACAAAAAATAATTTCGGCTCCGCTTTTCTCAAAAAAGTGGGCGGCTTTTTCACAAAAAACGTAGTTCTAAAGATTATTTCGCTCATCTTTGCAATGATGCTATGGGGCTACGTTATGATGGATCAAAATCCAAGCCGAACAAAGGTTGTTGACGGAGTTCACATCAATATCGAGGGCGAGGCGGATCTAAACTATAGAAAGCTTGTCGTCCGCGGCGATAAGAATGCCTTGCTCGATGAAGTGAGCGTTAAGGTGAGCACAGAGCTTACCAAATATGCAGACCTTGGCGTGGACGACGTGGTGGCTACGATAAGCCTTAAAGGCGTTAATGCGGTTGGAACATATTCTTTACCTATAAACGCAACCACCTCGGAGGGAACGGTGTTAAGCAAAACGCCAAGCGCTGTAGATGTTGAAATTGATTCGCTCGTATCCCGCAGGGTGCCCGTTGAAATAAAAATCACAGGCGCCATTCCGGAGGGGTATTGGAATAGTCAGCCCGTGATGGCGCAATCCTATCTTGATATAGAAGGGCCGAAAACGGATATATCAAAGATAGTTAAGGCGGTTTGCACGCTGGATATTTCAAATATAACATCAAGCTATAATCAGTCGCTTGAGGCCGTGCTTTATGATACCGACGGAAATGAAGTCGAAATGTCGGTGTTATATGGGCAACTGCCGTCAGTGTCGCTAAAAATGGAGGTGCTGCCTAAAAAGGAAGTGCCGATCGACGTTGAAGGCTCGCTGATGGGTAAGGACAATCTTGCCGCTAATTATGAGATCAAAAGCATGAAGCTTTCGCAGGAAACTGTGACAATAGCGGGAGAAAAGAGCGTTATCGACGCGATAAGCTCAATAAGCGCGGATCAGCTTGACGTATCGGGCTATTCGCAGAGCTTGCTTACAGAGCTTGATCTCGTTGCCCCCGACGGAGTAAAGCTGGTAAACGGAAGCACGGTGACCGTGTATCTTGATATTGCGGAAAAGCAGAATGAATTGAGCTTTGAAGATCTGCCAATACAGGTGATCGGGCTTGGGAAACGCATGAGCGCCGAACTGGACGTATCGGCGGCGGATCTGAAGCTTATTGGCAGGGTGAGCCTTATAAATAAGCTCAACCCAAGCGACGTATCACTTTATGTAGATGTGACCGATAGACCGGAGGGCGAATATAAGCTCAGCGTTTATGTTTCGCTGCCTAGCGACGAAATGCTGCTGGAGCTTGAAAAAACGCTTTCGCTCAAGGAAGTTACCGTAACGGTAAAGAATAACTGATATGGCGCTTATACTGGCTGATGTAAAGATACCGCTCGCCGCCCATGGCGGCGAAGCAAATGACGATGCGCTGTTTCGCGAGTATGTGTCAAAGCAACTAAATATCAAAGAACGTGATATTTTGGCACTCCAGGCGGTACGCGCCTCGCTTGACGCGCGCAAGGGCAGGGATATTGCGTTTGTATACACATTTAGGGCAGAATTGCCCCCAAGCCTTGAAAACGCTCTTGCGAATAAGCGCGGCTGCTGCTTGGAGCGCAGGCAGGACGGGCGGCAATATGAGCTTAAACATGGCTTGGAAAGGCTGAAAAGCAGGGTTGCGGTAGTTGGACTTGGCCCTGCCGGATTGTTCGCGGCGTATGAACTGGCGCGTCAGGGATACAAGCCTATTGTGATAGAGCGCGGCAGACCCATAGATGAACGCACGAAAAAGGTGAATGCTTATTGGAGCGGGGGAGAGCTTGATAAAGAGTGCAACGTAATGTTCGGTGAAGGCGGGGCAGGCTCGTTTTCGGACGGCAAGCTGACGACGAGGATAAAAGACGTAAGAGCCGCATACATTGTTGAACTGTTGGCGAAGCACGGCGCACCAAGGGACGTCACGATAAGTGCAAAACCGCATATAGGCACGGACGAGCTAAAAAAGGTCGTTAAAGAGATAAGAAAGGCAATAATAAGTCTTGGCGGCGAAATTTGCTTTTCAACAAGACTGTCAGGTCTTGAGATTGACGGCGGAGAGCTTAGCGCAATAAGGGTGTGCGAAAATGGAGTTGAGCAGGTTTGGCCGTGTGATAGCTGCATTCTGGCGATAGGCCAGGGCGCTTACGATACATACGATATGCTGCTTAAAAGCGGAGTAAGCATGATTGCCAAGCCTTATGCGATAGGCGTTAGAATAGAGCACCCGCGAGAGCTGATAGATAAATCGCAGTATGGAGCGCAGTTTTCGAATCCAAGGCTTGGAGCAGCTGAATATAGGTTGACGGCGCGCGCGGGAGACAGGGGCGTATACACTTTTTGCATGTGCCCGGGAGGCTATGTTGTAGCATCGGCTTCAGCTCCGGACGAAGTTGTGGTAAATGGCATGAGCTATCATGCAAGAGATGCTCAAAACTCAAATTCGGCGGTTGTTGTGCAGGTGGACGAGCGTGACTTTGGAAGTGACGCGAAGGGTGCGCTGCAATTCAGAAAACAATATGAGTGCGCGGCGTATGAGTTGGGCAAAGGATTGGGACCGTGCCAACTGACCGGCGATTATATGCTCGGTAAAGCGTCGATCAGCCTGGGCGCTGTAAAGCCCACATATAAGCCCGGGATAATGCTCACGGACGTTTCAAAGTGCCTGCCGGACGTTGTGGCTTACGGGATACGTGAGGGTCTGCGTGATTTTGCGCATAAGCTCAAGGGCTTTGATATGCACGACTCGGTTATTACCGCAATAGAGAGCAGAACGAGCGCGCCCGTGCGCATATTGCGAGCCGAAGACGGTCAATCGCTCAGCGTAAGGAATCTATATCCGGTTGGCGAGGGCGCGGGGTACGCAGGGGGAATAGTGAGCGCCGCGGTTGACGGATTAAAGGCCGCAGAGCAGATAATAAGCCGATTTAAGGAAGATTAGAATGAAATTTAAGCTGTTCATACTTATAATCATATTGAGCGCGCTTGCGCTGTGCGCGTGCGCGCCGGAGCAAGTGCAGGAGGAGCATTTGCAGCTAAACGAACCGCTCGCGGGAGACAGCATATACACTGCCGAGGAGCTGCTGTTTTTTATTGAAAAAGGCGAATCAGATAAGGCGACGCTTGCGGCTTCGATAAGCCTGGACAGCGAGATGATAAAGCTCACGACGCAAAGAGGCGCGTTGGTGATAGATGGAAACGGCTACACCTTGTCCGGAACGGGAGATTGCGTTGTAAGGCTTGAAGATGGGTGCTCGCTGACGCTTGAAAATATTGAGGTGATTGGAGGCTACGATGCGATAGGCTGCCTTGGAGACGCAAGGATAGCGGCCAAAGACACGAAAATTTCGAGCGTTACGCATTGCATAAATGCGGCAGGCATGGTTGTTATAACTAAGAACAGCGATATGGCGCTTTCGAGCAATGTTGGCAGCGGCCTTAACGCAACGGGGCTTATACTTGAAGCAGACGCAAGGCTCGAAGCCACCGGCGATATGAGCGCCGTTATCATAAAAGAAGGAAATATTGAGCTTCAGGAAAATTCACTTTTAAAGGCTGTGACTAAAAATGATTACAATGCGCTCAAATGCGACAACACCGTATTTTTAAAAAATGGCGCAGAGCTTGATGTTAACAATATGGGCAATTATCACGGAGCGGAAATAGGCTATATATCAACCGAAGGCGTAGTAACGATAAATGCTCACGGCGGCTCACAAGGGGTTGGACTTTTCCTGTTCAGCCTTGAAAACGAGATATACGCGCTTGGCGAATGTTCGCCGGACTTGAGGTTTGAAGTTGGCAAAGGCAAAATAGAGTTTTTACAGAGCGCTGCGGAGATAGAGGCGGCTATAGCCGCTCAGGCAGCATCTCAAACTGATTTAGACGATGCGGCGTCACAGACCTCAGATGATTGATATGGAAACCTAAAATGAGAAGACAAACGCGCACAAGCTATAGGAGAATCAGGCAACGCAAGTTTTTTTTTCGCAGAGTTATGCTATTGACTCTGCTTTTGGCGCTTATCGGCGGATTGACATATCTGCTCTTTAAAATAATTGGAAATGGGGATAATGCAAAAGTTAGCGCACAAGCGCCCGCATCGTCCACAAACGCAGTTAGCGAAACGGACGCCGGCGTAGCTACTCAAACAAACTCAATTCCGTCGCCTACGCCAAAGCAGCTTCTTTCGCCGGAGCTTACGGTGCAAAAGGCGTCTGGCGAGGCGCTTGCCGCGCTGGGCTACACAAGAGAGCTCCAAATCAATAAAGAAGAAACATCGTCATATAGTCGCGAGGAAAGCATATCCTTTGGCAGCGATGACACGTATACGTCCGTAAAAGGAATAATAACATTCGGCGGCAATAATTATAGGAATTCTTTTGTCTATGGCACGCAGGAAGTTGAGGAGAAAGCGCTTACCCGTATATGGGATCATGCAGTTGGCTCGCTTACTGTGGATAGCACAGTATGGACAGGCATTGGCTGGACGGGTATGCCGCTTATCGTGCAGTGGAGCGACGAGGTGCGCCAAACCCTTGGCGTGTTTGATGAATTTAAGCATAAAGATGGGTTTACGGAAGTAATATATCCCGCCATGGACGGCTATATCTATTTTTACGAATTGTCCACCGGCAAGGAAACGCGGGACAAGCTGAATCTTGGCGTTGTTGTAAAGGGTACGGCATCGCTTGACCCGCGCGGTTATCCAATGCTTTATACAGGACAAGGCGTAATGAGCACGGAAGGCGAGATAGTGGGCTCGTGGTTTAGAGCCATATCATTGATAGATAATGAAGAGGTGTGGCGCTTTGGCGGACGCGATCCATATTCGCCGCGCATGTGGCAGGCTTTTGATTCGTCTGCACTTATAGACGCCAAGACGGATACGCTTATAGTCGGCGGCGAAAATGGACTTTTATACTCCGTTAAGCTAAACACGGTGTTCGACGCTGTGAGCGGCACAATAAGCATCGATCCGGGCTCAAGAAAACTGCAAAAATATAAGTATGACGCAGATGGCTATGCCGATAGAGAAAATAGAAGATGGTGGGGCGTAGAGGGATCACTTGCCGCATGGCGCAATTTTATCTTTTTTACCGACAACGGCGGGCTTTTGCAGTGCATAGACCTAAATACGCTGGAGCCGCAATATGTTGTTGATGTGCTTGACAACAGCGACGCGAGCGTGGTTATAGAAGAAAGCTTTGCGGATAGCACAATTTATCTGTATACCGCCAATTCAGTTGATAAGCAGTCCGGAATAAGCGACGAAGGAATGGGCAAGTGCTATCACAGAAAGCTCAACGGGCTTACGGGCGAAGTGATTTGGCAAGTGCAGTGGGACGCTTCGCAGGGGACGGCCTCGGCAAACGGGGGCACCATATCAACTCCGCACGTTGGCAAGGGCAATATCAGCAATCTGGTTATATTCAATCAAACCCTGGTTCCTGTTTCTGTAAATGGCGCAACAACGCTTGGCGGGCGGATTATCGCTTACGATAAGGCAACGGGGCAGGAGGCGTGGCGTTATGAGCAAACGGCAGGCTATTGGAGTTCGCCTGTGGTTATTTACGATGAAATGAATCAAGGGTATCTTATACAGTGCGATAGAGACGGGATAATGCGCATGCACGACGCAAAAACCGGCGCTGTGCTATGCGAGGTGAATTTAGGCTCGCGCATAGAGTCAACGCCGGCAATATTTGACAACTTCCTTGTAGTGGGCACGCGCGGTCAGGACGGAAGCGGGGAGAGCGCGAAGATTATTGGCGTAAGGATCAAGTAGCGGGCTTTTTAGTAACTGTGGTTTCCGTGCCATCCATGCCAACAATGATTGTGCCGCATTCATCGGTGCGGTAATATGGAATATTCAACTTTGCAAGCAAATCCAAGGTTTCTTTATGCGGGTGACCGTAATCGTTTCCTTCGCCAACCGAAATCAAAGCAATATCGGGCGACACAGCTTTTATAAATGCCTCCGATGATGAGGTGGAGGAGCCGTGATGCCCCATTTTTATTGCTGTGGCGTTGAATAACCCGAGCGGCAGCTTGCTTAATGCCAAGCTCTCGGCGTGAGTCTCCGCATCGCCTGTGAGCATTATGCCGGTGTTGCCGTATGTGCAGCACAATATCACGCTGAAATCATTCAAATCATCATAGTCCTCGCCCTTTATAGGTGAAAGTATGCGCACGGTTACATCATCGTCCCATTTTATATAAGAATCAGCGCCGCCGTAGGCCGGATATGTGGCGACGTTTTTTTCTTCAAGCGCGTCGAGCATTCTTTCATAAGTTTTGGTCGTGTGCGCCTTGGGCGAAATATAGAATGCGCCTATCTCATAAGCTTTTATCACCTTCGCCATGCCGCCAATGTGATCAGAGTGCGGGTGAGTGGCTACCACGACGTCTAGCTTTGTTATATCCTGTGATTTAAGAAGGTCGTCAATAGCCTCGAAGGAATCGCTTTCACCCGCGTCTATTAACATAGTCTTGCCGCTGGGCGACGTGAGCAATATTGAATCGCCCTGACTTACGTCTATAATATATGCGGTTAACGCGCCGCCTGCTGCGGGCGCCGTATCCGCGCCGTCGCTTTTTATCGGTATGGGCGACGAGGCGGGCGGAGTCGCGTCCGCCGAGGGTGAAGCGGAAGCCTGCGGAGCTAGTGCTGTGGTGCTTTGAAGCGGCTTTGCAACGACCTCGTTAAACAGCGCCGGGTCAAAAATGTATAATGCGCCGGCAATCAATAATACGCAGAGAAATGCTATTAGCAAAACCTGCTTTGAACTGCCGCTCTCATTTTTTCTGCTCCGTTTGGTTTTCTTTTTTGTCGCCATGCAATCACCTCTACAAATTGTTGATATACATTATTTTCTATACGAGATATTGTAGTATACCTCGCATTGCTTGACAAGTGTTTTAAATTCGTTTAAACTCAATTATTGTGATAATTCGTATTTTACTAAAATATGAATAATAAGGAATTATGTTGAATTTATTGGAGGTCTCACGATGACATGTTATGATACGATTTGTGATATAATCAAAAATGTCACAGGCAAAAATGCGGAGCAGCTTATAGATGAAGGTGGCAAGCTTGCGCTAGATCCATTGGATCTTGAAGAAATAATAATGGAAATCGAAGAACAATATGATATAATCGTAGCTGATGAGGCTAATTACAAAACCGTGCGCGAGCTGTCTGAAAAGATCGAATCGCAGATGGCGTAGCAATAGGTGGCGCGTGCGCTATATCAAGCGGCGAAGAGCAATGGCTTTTCGCTGTTTTCTTTTAGGGGGATTTATGAAAAGAACTTTTATATGTATCACGTGTCTAGCGGTGCTTATTTGTTCTGTGGGGTGCGGCGCTGTATTTGGCGCGGCAACGCCTTCTGATGCGTCGCCAACTGAGCTGGCGGCCGATAATGCGCCAAGCCAATCAAATGCGCCGGCTGAAAAGCCGAGCACCGCATCAGATGAAGTGTCCGGCATGATAGATGAGCTCACGCTAATACCCGCAAGCGACGCGCTAGGCGCGCCGGACGCTGCGATTGAAGGCGGCAATATAATTGTTGAGAGCAATGATGACAAGGGCAAGAAATTCACGGTTTCATATAAGGAAAGCGAAGAAACCGTTCAAATAGGCGATATAGATAAGGACGATTCGGGAATGCTTACAATTCGCCTTTTCAGCACCGCTTTTACAGGCGGTATTACCGATGATCCGTCAGATATGTTCCCTGTGATTGCGTGCGTAGTGATAAAAGGGGAGAGGTACGATCCAATGCCGATAACGGGCGGCAAGGGTTTTATGGATTACTGCTTTGACACAAAACTCGATCCGGACGAAATTTTGGTTGGCCTGTATGAAGCTTTTGCGGCGGCGGATTATGACGCTTTTGTATCGGTAAACCCGAAAACCAAGCTTCCGGTTTAGATAACAAATCCGCCGTTTGAACTGATGACCTGCCCGGTAATGAAGGACGCCGAATCTGACGCGAGAAACAGCATGAGCGAAGCAATGTCCTCAGGCGTGCCTATGCGTCCGAGGGGAGTTTCGTTTTTAAGCGCTTCCATATCGCTTATTGTATAGCACGAATTCATATCGGTGTCGATAACGCCGGGCGCTATGCAGTTGACACGGACGTTCGATGGGCCGACCTCCTTTGCAAGCGCCTTGGTAAAGCCTATAACGGCGGCTTTGCTAGCTGAATATGCAACCTCGCATGATGCGCCGACTAGCCCCCAAATAGATGAAACATTGATTATGCAGCCGCGCTTTTTGCCTATCATATCTGGGAGCAGCTCGGTTACGCAGTTATAAGCGCCGTTTACATTGACGGCAAATATTCGGTTCCAATTATTTTCTGAGGTATCGGTTAAAAGCCCGTCGAATGAAATGCCGGCGTTGTTTATAAGAGTGTGGATTTTGCCCACTTTATTCGTGGCGTCCAGTATAGCGTTATGCGCGGCTTCTTTATTTGACACGTCAAAGCGGAGCGGGAGCGCGTGGCCGCCAAACGCCTTTATTTCGCAGCAAAGCTCAGTGGCCTTCGATTCATTGTTTAAATAGTTGACAAGCACCGTATACCCGTTCTTTGCAAATAAGAGCGATGCGGCGCGGCCTATCCCGCGCGAAGCTCCGGTGATCAAAACGTTTTTTAGCATTATGTTGTCCTCTGCGCTTAATGGTTATAAGCTAGTATAATATACATGGCGACGCAAGGCAAGCGAGCGAAACACAGAGCCCTCTTGCCTCGCGTTGCTGATTTTAATTATCCTGCGTAGGGGATATTTTCAAAATATTCGCTTTCGTGTATTCCGTCGATAAGCCAACCCCAGTTTTCAACGTCGCTTTTGACCGCTATACGGCCTGTGCGCCCGTCCTCGGTGAGAAAAGCGACGAAAGATTCATAATCGCTTTCCGTTATGGCTATTTTCACACCTGCCTCAAGTGTGGAGGGGCTGCTTTCACCATCAAATGTTACCGGCAGCTCCTTTATGGTTTCCATGGTGCAATAGCTCCAAAACTCGGCGTCCAGCTCTGCGGGGTCTCTCGTCCAAACGCTTCCGGGTACGCGCGTGAGTGAAAACGGATCGTTGGTGATTTGGTACTGTGTAATACCACCCCAAGTACCAAGCACGTCCACCGTGTTCTCGATGATAGCCTCGCCGTTTACTATATCGATCACCCGACCAGCGGCGGAAGGGGCAATGCTGCCGTCTTCGGTTTCATAGCATGGCGCGGCAAAAATCAACTCGCCGTCCACATAACGCAATGCCCATGTCGCGCTGTAATCTGTTTCATCATTGCCGCTTACAATAAGCTCAATCTTGCCGTCGCTGTTCAGATCGCACGCGTAACCGGTGAAAAAGTCGGCTATGCTTATCTCGGCGCTGGCGGTTTGGCCGCTTTGAGACGTAATAGTTATGGTGTGCTTGTCTAGCTCGTATTCCTGTCCCTTTGTCAGTTGGACGGTTATGGTTTCTTTTTGGCCGTCGCCGTCAAGGTCGATTGTAAGCGTTGAGCTTTCATCGAAGGTCAAAAAGCCCGCATAGTCGGTTACGGCTTCTTCAACACCCGTAAAGCTTTTCTCCATAACCGCTTTAACGCATGCCTTTAAGGACGCTTCGTCAACTTTTTGCTTGGCGAATAGGCTGTAGTTTACGCTGTCCGCGCTCCATGTAACAAGAGTGCCGCCTTCGGAGGCAATTTGAACGTCGGCGCTGAGGTTTTCATAGTCGCGCACCATATAGATCGTATTGCCGGGAGTGAAGGCGTCATAAACGCCTGAAATATCTTTATCTGTTTTGCTGGCCCGATAGGTATAGTCGATTCCGTCAAGCGTGAAATCAACTTCCGCCAGCGTTTTATCTATTATGAAATACGCGATGTTCTCTGCGCTTTCGGGCGCGTCTAGCTTGATGCCGAGCGCCTCAAAAGCGGCCGCGTCCTGCTGACCTACCATTGGGTTTGGCAGCTGAGCTTCGCTTTGGGAAGGAACGGACGCGTCCGTCCCCGTGCCGGTGCTTGCGCATGCGGTGAGTAAGCACACTAGCGCAAAACATATAGTAAGGTTAATTACCTTTTTCATTACGAATTCTTCCTTTCGTATTTTATCTGTATATTATAACGCGTAAAATGATGTAGTAGTTGCAAATGGATAAGAATATCACAAATAATAAGTGCGCGAACGCCTCCGCGTTTAAAAACACGAAAGAGAAGCAGCTGATGAGTTAGCGCTATTTGGGCTTCTGCATTCCGTTCACATCAATTATCGTTTCGCCGCTAAGCAATAACTCGCTGATGGTGACGAACTCATAACCGTCAGCTATTGCTTTTTCCAAAAGCACAGGGAGGTATTCTTTTATTTTGTATCCATTGTTGTGGGACAATATTATAGAGCCAGGCGTAAGCTTTGGAAGTACGGACGCAAGTATTGTCTCAGCGCTGCGCTCCTCGCGCCAATCGATGGTATCCACCGTAGTATCGATATGGAAAAATCAAAGTGGCGCACATTGCGCTGCTTGCTCAAAACTGCACAAAATGAGCTATTGACGAAAAAAGAGAGGCATGTTTCAATGAAGATAAATAGGCTGCGACTCTATACTACTGAACATGTAGTTGCAGTTAGCGAGATATTGTTTATGATACGCTAGAGTTTGGGAAAGGAAAGCGGCATGAGAACGAAAAAGCAGCACGAACGCGGGTATGGGAAAGGCTTTTCCCTGAAATGGGGGTTGGTTGCCATAGCGTTGACTTGCTGGGTGCTCCCGATACTTGTTATTATGCTGACTGTGGGGTACTACTCCAACTCCCAAATAAGAACCCAGATAGCCGATACTGTTACAACCGGCGCCGCGGCGGCGGTCAAACTGGTGGAATCCAGCCTTCTGGGCGCCATGGGTGCGTCCCGCTCAGCTTCGTATGATCCTGCTGTTAAAAATGCGTATGCGGAATATATTGCGGACGGGGACGAGGTTGCGCTGTATGACGCTGTGATGACATATCTTTCGCGGCAATATCATTACAATGATGCGTTCTCATGCACTATGCTGTATTTTGTTAATGCACCGGATACCGTTTACTATACCAACAGCACCGCTAATAAGGACGGCTACACCAGCGTGCGCCGATTTAAGGAAAATGCTGCGGCGATCTGTTACAAACGACTGGAGACGCTCGGAACTAAAATCAATTTTTTGTATACTGGCGACAGGCTGTATATGCTAAGAAACATTGTGGACGAAAGATTCACGCCTTTTGCCGCTATAGTTATGGAGATAGACGCCGATGTGCTGTTTTCCGGCTTTAAGAGCATAGTATGGCTGGAGGCGGCAAGCGTGCAGATAGGCGAAACTTCTATCCCGCTCGTGGGCGAGCCTTCCGCGCCGGAAAGCGCCAGCCAGGCAAACGGCGTATATTACGCTTTTGAAGAAAGCGCCGTGGCGCTGCTGTCGAGAAGCCGATTAGAAAATGATGTGCTCACATGTGTTATGCGGGTAGACAGTGCGCCGCTAACGGATAGGCTGTCGGTGCTGACGAATATGATCCTGCCTATGACGCTTTTGGTTATCCCGCTGTTGGCGCTATTTATCTGGGCATTTTATAGATACGTATCACGTCCGGTAAACCAGATGGTTGATGCGGCGGAAAGAATCGAGCATGGCGAGCGCGGCTACCAAATGGAAACCATGCCGGAGAGCCGTGAGTTCCGCTATCTGGTGAGGCGCTTCAACAGTATGTCAGCCAGCATGAAGGAGCAGTTCGAGCGCAGCTATAATGAGCAGCTCGCATTGCAGGACGCCCGCATGAAGGCGCTGCAATCTCAAATAAATCCGCACTTTTTAAATAATACCTTGGAGATAATCAACTGGGAAGCCCGTATGGCGGGCAACGTAAATGTGTCGCGCATGATAGAAGCGCTTTCCACCATGCTGGCGGCGGCTACGGCGCGAGGCGGCAAATCCACCGCGCATCTTTCCGAGGAATTGGCTTTCGTAGACGCGTATCTGTATATCATCTCAGTACGCATGGGCTCCCGCCTTACTGTGAAAAAAGAGATCGACGAGACGCTTTTACCGCTGCCTGTGCCAAGACTCATTATGCAGCCGGTAGTGGAGAACGCTGTCGAGCATGGGATAGCCAATCGTCCTACAGGCATGCTTACATTAAGGGTATATCGGCAGGACGACCGGTTATGCCTGGAGGTGGAAAACGACGCGCCGCTGCGCCCGGAGGATAAGGAGTCTATCGAGCGGCTTTTAGGTTGGGACGGAAGCACTGAGGACAAGCTGAAATCTACTCAGCTAGGCATACGCAATGTAAACCACAGGCTTAAACTGCTGTTTTCCGAAGCCGCCGGGCTTACCATTGCTCAAACGCCAGGAATGTCCACGGTAGCCAAAATTGTACTGCCAATCGACCGGTTGGTATAATGGCTGCTTGTGCTTGTTAACGGTCGAGTAAAACTATGGAGGATAGAATAATGCAATTTACTAATCAAGGCGCCACTTTATTTATTCCTGACTGCGCAGCGGAGGAAGAAGCGCTCAAACGCACCACGCACCTGTGCGTTTGCGCCCATCAGGACGATATTGAGTTCATGGCATACAATGGCGTAGCGGACTGTTTTTCAAAGCCTGACAAATGGTTTTCCGGCGTGGTTCTCACCGATGGCGCGGGTTCGCCAAGAAGCGGCGTGTATGCGGATTATAGCGGTGACGACATGATCTCCGTGCGCATTAAGGAGCAGAACGCCGCCGCCATGGTAGGCGAATATTCGCTTGTGGCACAGCTTAGCTATTCAAGCGCCGCCGTAAAGGACCCGGGCAATGCGGCCACTGTTGAGGAATTGGCAAGGCTGTTTCTCGCCATGCGCCCACAAACAATTTATACGCACAATCTTGCGGATAGCCACGGCACGCATTTGGCTGTGTGTTTAAGGGTTATTGCGGCGCTTAGAACCGTGAAGGAGCAATATCAGCCCGAAGCGCTTTACGGCATGGAGGTGTGGCGCTCATTGGATTGGTTGTCTAAGGAGGATAAGTTAACATTTGACGCCTCAGCGCACCCGAACATTGCCGCAAGCATATCTGCCTGTTTCGACAGCCAGATAGCAGGCGGCAAACGATATGACGCGGCCATACTCGGACGGAGAGCTGCAAACGCCACTTTTGCAGCCAGTCATTCTGTTGATACAATAAACGCCGTGGCATTTGGCATGGATATGACAGAGCTGATTTATTCAGATATGAGTCCTGCGGAGCTTTTGAAGCAGCAGCTTGAGCGTTTTGAAAAAGAAGCGTTTTCCCTGCTAAGCGAGGTTGGGGGAATGATATGAAAAGCTGTGTCGCTTTTATAGCGGTTGTTCTATTGACGCTGATATTAACATGCTGCGCCGCACCGGCTGCCGCACCGTGCGATGTGGCGGAGGAAGTGGTCATCAAAGTGGTAACCTCCTACGGCGGGTATGATGGCAACCGTGCGAATTATGAGGCCGCCGTGGCGGCCTACGAAGAAGAAACCGGCGTAAAGGTTACAGATGATTCAGGTGTAGCCAACGAGGAATGGAAAACCAAGGTGATGACGGATTTTCAAGCGGGAGCAGAGCCTGATGTGCTTTTCTATTTCAACGGCGCGGATTCCAACCAACTGATTGAGGCAGGCAAGGTAGTTCCTTTAGACGAAATTAGAAAGGAATATCCGGACTATGCCTCCAACATGAAAGACGATATGCTTGGCGCCTCTCCGCTTGACGGAAAGAATTATTCGGTTCCCGTAAACGGGTATTGGGAAGGGCTGTATGTAAATATAAAGGTGCTAAAAGCCTGCGGCGTTCCCGTGCCGGACGAAGCGTATACATGGGAAAGCTTTCTATCGGACTGCGAGATAATTAAAGAGGCGGGATATATTCCTATAGCCGTATCACTGCATGAGATACCGCATTATTTATTTGAATTTACCGTGCTAAACCACGGCAATACAACTAATCACGCACAGTTGCCTCGGTATGCGGCGGACGCCGTGGGGCAAAAGTGGGCGGCGGGCATAGCGGACATTAAATCGCTGTATCAGGCGGGCTACCTGCCTCCTAACACCTTTGCCGCAACCGATGCCGAGACAAATCAGCTTTTGGCCGACGGACAGGCCGCGTTTATGATAGACGGGAGTTGGAAGGTGGGGTGGTTCCGGCAGAATGCCTCCGTTTCAGATATTACCGTAACTTATATGCCTGGCACCAAGGAGCGCCGCACAACGGATATTATAGGCGGTCTTTCTATGGGCTATTACATTACACGCACAGCATGGGATAATCCTGTCAAACGGGAAGCCTGCGTATCGTTCATTACCGCAATGACAAAAGATGAGGTCGTAAGCACGTTTAGCACTGCGGGGTTAACGGCGTTAAAGGAGCCGCCCCAGGAGCCGGTGAACGCAGATGGACTGGATATTGCCGCTCGATATATGATGGAGCATGCCACGGGCATTACTACCGCCGCGCAGGACGCCTTAACAACTAAGGCCAGACAGGCGCTGTTTTCAAACATCAAAAACGTTGTGATGGGCAAGCTTACAGCTCAGGAAGCCATAAATGGAGCACTGGAGCTGAATAAATGGTGAGACCGCGTTTTGAAGGAGAGCATAATGCATCAGGTGGTATTGGTAGACGATGAACAGGTCATCGTAGACGGTCTATCAAGGGTAGTGCCGTGGGGAAAATATAACTGCCAGGTAGTGGCGGCGGCCTTTGATGCGGCGTCCGGAGAAGCGGCAGTCAGAAAATATAAGCCGGATATTCTAATTACGGATATATGTATGCCAAATAAAGACGGGCTATCGATGGTTGCGGGCTTGAAAAGCGAATTTCCGGATATGCGGGTGATCGTATTGTCCGGCTATAGCGAGTTTGACTACGCTCAGGAGGCTATTAGGCTGGGCGTGTTTAGATATTTGCTGAAACCTTCTAAGATGGACGAGATAGACGAGGCGCTCTGGGCAGCCACCCAAGCCGAGCCTGCGGAACCGCCAGCCGAGCCCGACGCCCATTTAGACGCTGCGGATACGGCTAACAGCTTTGTAGTACGCAGGGCGCTTGAATATATGGAAGAAAACTATGCTCAGAAGCTGTCCCTTGCTATGGTGGCGGAACAGTGCTATGTATCCCAATGGCATTTATCAAAGCTGCTCAACACCCATACAAATCAAAGCTTTTACGATATTCAAAACGCTATTCGCATCAAAAAGGCGAAGGAGCTTTTGAAGCAGCCACAGCTAAGGGTAAATGAAATATGCGAGCTCGTGGGTTATACTGATACTGCGCACTTTTCGCGCGTGTTCAAGCACTTGACCGGCATGAGCGCCAACGCATACCGCAATTCACTCAAAAAATGAACCCAAACAAGCCAACCAGAAGCAATAAAACGCAGCCGTGGCAATGTGATAAGCCGCAGGCTGCGTTTTATACTGGATTATATAATTTCGCTAATTATTTAGTTTGGCAAGGGGGTTCCTTATGCAATATGGATATTTTGACACAAAGGCTAAAGAGTATGTGATAGACCGGGTAGACTTGCCCGTATCATGGACGAATTATATCGGGCTAAATGATATGTGCGGCGTGTTCAACCATACGGCGGGCGGATATTTGTTTTGCGGTTCGCCGGAATATCACCGTATCACGCGCTTTAGGGCAAACGGCGTGCCGCAGGACAGTCCAGGCCATTACGTCTACCTGAGGGACGATGAGACCGGCGAATATTGGAGCGTTTCGTGGCAGCCCGTCGGCAAGCCTTTGGAGCAGGCAAAATACCGCTGCCGCCACGGACTTTCATACAGCGTTTATGAATGCGATTATAATGGGATAAGCGCTATGCAGCGGCTATCTGTAGCGGCGGACGAACCGCTTGAGATATGGGACGTGACGCTTACAAACACGTCCGACGCGGAAAAGCGGTTAAGCGTGTTCGGCTATTGCGAGTTTTCCTTCCACCATATTCAAATGGATAATCAAAACTTTCAAATGAGCCTGTACGCCGCCGGTTCCCGATATAAGGACGGCGTTATAGAGCATGATCTTTATTATGAGCAAACAGGATACCAATTCTTTACCGCAAATTTCGAGCCGGACGGTTTTGACTGCTTGCGCGATACATTTATCGGCGCGTATCGCACGGAAAAAAATCCCGTGGCGGTTGAAGCAGGCACGTGCGCCTCCAGCTTTGAAAAGGGCGGCAACCATTGCGGAGCATTGCAAAAAAAGTTGGTTTTGAAGGCCGGCGAGACCGTGCGGCTGTTATTCCTTTTGGGAGAGGGAGGAATAGACGCGGGACGTAATGCAAAGGAGAGGTATGCAGACGTCAACCTTGCGGACGAGCAATATAATAAAACCGCCGCTTTCTGGGAGAAACGCTTAAAACAGTTGCAGGTTGAAACGCCGGATAAGGGCATGGATGAGCTGCTTAATATCTGGACGCTTTATCAAAGCGAGATAAACGTGCGCTTTTCAAGGTTTTCATCATTTATTGAGGTGGGCGGGCGCACCGGCTTAGGCTATAGGGATACGGCGCAGGACGCCATGACGATTCCTCACGCCGACGGCCCCGCCTGCAAACTAAGATTGCAGCAGCTATTGCGGGCGCTTACATCGCAAGGCTACGGGCTTCATCTTTTTGAACCGCGCTGGTTTGAGCAGGAGCAGGAAAAGCCGTTTCGCTCGCCAACAGTGATACCAAAACCGGAGCAGTCGAGCTTTGTACACAGCGCGGAGGATGCCTGCTCGGACGATGCCTTATGGCTAGTGGGCGCGGTGGTCAATTATGTAAAAGAAACCGGTGACGACGAGTTTTTACAAACCGTTATTGGCTTTGCCGACGGCGGTGAGGGAAGCGTTTACGAGCACCTCAAGCGCATACTGGAATTCAGCGCCGCGCAGGTTGGGAAAAATGGCATTGCCAAGGGCTTGCGGGCCGATTGGAACGACTGCCTTAATCTTGGCGGCGGGGAAAGCGCTATGGTAAGCTTTTTGCATCATTGGGCGCTTATGCAGTTTATTGAATTAGCAGAGCACATGCACGAGCAGGCCGACGCCGATCGCTATCGCGCTATGGCCAAGACGGTGCGCGAGCGGTGCGAGAAAGTATTGTGGGACGGAAAGTGGTATATACGCGGCATTACGGCGGACGGCAGAAGAATAGGCACGGCTTTAGACGAAGAAGGCAAGGTGCATTTGGAAAGCAACACATGGGCGGTACTCTCAGGTGTGGCCTCGAGTGAGCGGGGTGAGCTTTGCATGAACGCGGTCAAGGAGTATCTCTCAACAAAATTCGGACTATTATTGTGCGCACCGCCTTATACGAAGCCTGATGCAGGAATTGGCTTTGTAACGAGGGTCTATCCGGGCTTAAAGGAGAATGCCGCCATCTTTTCACACCCGAATCCCTGGGCATGGGCAGCGGAGTGCATTTTGGGACGCGGGGCGCAGGCAATGGAATACTATGACGCCCTTTGCCCTTACCATCAGAATGATAAAATCGAGGTGCGGCAGGCGGAGCCCTATAGCTACTGCCAGTTTGTGGTGGGCAGCGCGCATACCGCTTTTGGCCGCGCACGGCATCCTTTTATGACGGGAAGCGCCGGGTGGTCGTACTTTGCGGCAACGCAATATATACTTGGCATTCGTCCGGACTTTGACGGGCTCACCGTCTCGCCGTGCATTCCTCAGAATTGGTCGGGCTTTACTGCAACGCGCAATTTCCGCGGAGCAGAATATCGCATAAGCGTAGAAAACCCGGATAGAGTATCAAAAGGCGTTGCAAGGCTAATGGTAAACGGGTGTGTTGCAAGTAAAATTCCGTTATGCGAGGCGGGCGCAAGCTGCCAAGTAACGGTGATAATGGGGAGGGAACAATGATAAGGTTTGGTACCGGAGGCTGGCGCGCCATTATAGGCGATGAGTTTACCAAGGAGAATTTACAACTGTTGTGCACAGGACTTTCGCGCATGATGAAGGAGCGTGACGAAGTGGACGGCGGGCTTTGCATTGGCTATGACAGGCGATTTTTATCAAAGGAATCCGCCCAGTGGGCTGCCGAGGTGTTCGCGGCAAATGACATTTTCTGCCGCGTGCTCGATAGGGAGGCGCCTACGCCTCTTATCATGTTTACGGTAAAAAGTGAAGGATTGCACTACGGCCTTGCCATTACCGCCAGTCACAACCCGGCTATATATAATGGCGTTAAGCTGTTTACATCGGGCGGACGGGACGCTCAGGAGACCGTGACACGCGAGCTTGAAAGCTATATAGATAAAGTACGGCGCGAGGATGTAAAAACCGTTTTGTACGAAGATGCTTTAAAGCGCGGGCTTGTGGCGGAGATACATCCTCAAAACGCGTATATCGACAGTATACTGTCGCTTATCGACGTGGAGGCTATCAAGCAAGCGAACCTGAAAATTGCCTTTGACCCCATGTACGGCGTGTCACAAACCAGCCTTAGGACTATTCTTTTGACGGCGCGCTGCGAGGTGGAGGTCATTCACGACAGGCATGACACGCTCTTTGGCGGTCGGCTGCCCGCGCCCAATGTGGACACGCTAAAATCTCTTGAGGAGTTTGTGGTGCAAAACAAGTGCGACTTGGGCGTCGCTACGGACGGCGATGCGGACAGGCTTGGCGTGATAGACGATAAGGGCAGTTTTGTGCACCCCAATCATTTATTGGTGCTTCTATATTACTATTTGATGAAATATCGCGGGCTGCGCGGGCCTGTGGTGAGAAACAGCTCCACCACCCATTTGCTGGATCGCGTTGCCGCGGGCTTTGATGAAACCTGCTATGAGGTGCCGGTGGGCTTTAAACACATTTCGTCCAAAATGGAGGAGACAGGCGCGATAATTGGCGGCGAGTCCTCCGGCGGTCTAACGGTCAAGGGGCACATCAAGGGCAAGGACGGCATTTACGCCGCCGCTCTGCTGGCGGAAATGATGGCGAAAACGGGAAAGAGCCTGTCAGAGCTGTATCAAGAGATTACCAACCGATTTGGCTGCGTATATACGGCGGACGCGGAATTCGTGATGAATTCTGAGCTAAAGCAGCGCGTGCGTAAAAAGCTGCTTGAGGATAAGTGCCTGCCGGAATTTACATATTCCATAAGCAAGGTGTCATATTTGGACGGCTGCAAGGTGTATTTTGAAAACGGCGGTTGGATAATCGCCCGCTTCTCAGGCACAGAACCGCTTTTGCGCCTATGCGCCGAAATGGAGAGCCAGGCCGAGGCGGACGCTTTGGTGCGTCAGTTTACACAGACGGCGCGGGAATGGATGGAAGCCTGATTTTCCGTTGAAATCATACCCATCGATATTGAAAAGCATCGCTTTTGCGCGGTGCATTTTTATTTCCGGAATTAACACAATCCGGCGCAATAAAGCGCAAGTACGGTCAATGACCGGAAGAATAATTGTCGCTTATAATGTGAATACGATCAGTGAACCTACGAATCACAGGGTGCTTCGTATCTACTTTAAAATAGAAAGAATGATAGCTAGCATGAACGATCGCCGACCATTTTTAAGAATACGCGCATGGATAACGGGCGCCAAATGCTTCCCGGCTATAAGCAAGTGGTATGTTAAGAACCGAAGAACTCTTGCGCTTACCGCCATGGTTACGCCTGGCGCTATTTGGCTTATTCTGCTGCGGTATCTTCCGATGTTTGGAATACCTATAGCTTTTAAAACCTTTCAGGGGCCTGACGCTTTTTTCCAAAGAACGCACACCTATTTGGAGGATATTTTTGTTAACCCCAAAAGCCAATGGTCGCTGGCCAATTTTGAGGCACTTTTTGAAAACCCCACAACTTGGTTCGCCATTCGCAACACGGTTCTATACAATCTATTTTATATTGTAGTCGGCACCGTTATCGCGGTTGCCTTTGCAATAATGCTAAATGAAATTACCCGCAAATTTGTTGCTAAAACCTATCAGACGCTTATGTTTTTCCCTTATTTCCTATCGTGGGTCGTCGCCAGCTATTTTTTCATGGCCTTCCTACAGGACGGAAAGGGTATACTCGATACCGCCAATATCAACTTTTATACGGATGCCGCCCCATGGCCGGTAATAATTATGATCTCGTTTATATGGAAGATGACGGGCTATTCAACGGTGCTGTATCTGGCGTCTATCACCAGCATCGATTCCACTCAGTACGAGGCGTCTGCCATCGATGGCGCAACCAAGTGGCAGCAGATATGGAGGATCACTATACCTAATCTGCGCCCGATAATCCTTGTGCTGTTCATAATGAATATCGGCAAGGTGTTCAATTCCGATATAAGCCAGTTCTGGCAGCTCCCGCTTGACGGCGGGATAGGGCGCGTGCCTGAGTTTACTGAGACGCTTGACACGTTGGTCTATCGCCTTGGCATAAACGGTCTCTCCATGAATATGGGACTTTCGACGGCTGTCAGCTTTTTGCAGAATATCGTCGGCTTTATATTCATCATAATCTCCAATGCCTTTGTTCGTAAGATCGACCGTGAGAGCAGTTTGTTTTAATAGGAGGAAACGCTAATGAAAAAGCAGGCTCGTGGCAAAAAATCGCGCGAAACCGTGCGCGAATATAATCGGCTCACAGCGGTAAGCCCTTTGGCGCAGACTCTGATAAACATAGTATTCATTGTGTTTTGCGCCGCTTGCGTGCTGCCGTTCATATTTGTTGT
>CAZZNN010000002.1:0-1161 GCA_964655605.1 uncultured Oscillospiraceae bacterium | reverse complement strand
AAGCCTTACGGCCAATGGCTATTCGTTCTTTCCCACCGCGCTGAGTCTTGAAGGCTATGCCAACGCTTTCAAGGCGGGACGACAGATATGGGTATCCCTTTTTAATAGCATACTGGTAACGCTCATTGGCACGGTAACGGCCACAAGCATGACGTCGCTGTTCGCTTACGCTATATACCGTAAGGATTATCGCTACCGCACGTTTTTCACATGGATGAATTTCATCACTATGGTATTTGGCGGCGGCCTCGTGCCAACCATCATAGTATGCAAAATGCTCGGTATGGATAACAATTATGCCGCGCTCATAGTCCCCGCGCTGATGAATCCCTTTAACGTTATCATTATGCGCGCCTTTTATCAGTCCAGTGTGCCATACGAGCTTTTGGAGGCCGCCTATATCGACGGCTGCGGCGAATGGCGATCCTTTTTCAAGATTATTCTGCCCATTTCAAAGCCCGGCGTTGCAACCGTTGCGCTTTTGAACATGCTCATGTATTGGAATGATTGGCAGCTGGCGCAGATTTACATTCGCGACGATAATCTTATACCATTGCAGCGCCTGCTCATGCGTATGCAGGAGAATGCAAGCCTTATATTGCAAAATTCCGGTATGCCAAGCGCTATGACGAACGCGATACCGACTGAGAATCTACGCATGGCGTTGTGCGTTATACTCGTTATACCCATTGCCTGCGCATATCCGTTCTTTCAGCGTTATATAGTTAAGGGGCTTACGGTAGGCGCCGTAAAAGGGTAATTATGGCGGAGACCATTTGGTCAAAACCATTTTACACATATAAACCAAGGAGGAAAGAAAGAATGAAGAAAACACTTGCGCTTATACTTGCTGTTATGATGTGTGTTGCGCTTGCGGCATGCGCCGCGCCCGCGGCCGCGCCTGGTGGCGAGCAAACTCCCCAGGCGTCCGCCGATGCACAGGCGCCCGCCGCTGCACCCGCTGACGCACAGACTCCCGCGGCGGAGGATCTCTACAAGCCCAATCCCGGCGCTAAGCTGAAGGTTATGCTCATGCCGCAGGGCGACATGAACGCAGACACCGTTGCGGCTGTTACGGAAGCCGTAAACAAGCGCATTGCGGAACTGGGCGAGGATTTCACGGTTTCGTTTGAATGGTCCGGCGGCGCATGGGCGTTTAAT
>CAZZNN010000001.1:34032-50910 GCA_964655605.1 uncultured Oscillospiraceae bacterium | reverse complement strand
CTATAGTGAAAAGCTGATGCAACTCATCAGAGAATATGAAAGAATGTATGGACCTTTGTTGAACTTCGGACATTCGCCCACCGACGTTGGTTGTTATGTATGTTCCGAGTGGCCGTGGGAGGCGTGAAGATAATATGTGGATATATCAAAAAAAGCTTGAATACCCCGTGAACATTACTATACCCGACCCAAAGATGGCTAAGCTTCTTTTAGCACAATATGGCGGTCCCGATTCAGAGCTTGGAGCCGGCTTAAGATACCTGACTCAGCGCTTTACAATGCCGGACAACAGATGCCGCGCGACGCTGAATGATATAGGCACGGAAGAACTGGCGCACTGGGAAATGCTCGGTACGATGATTTATCAATGCCTTCGCGGCGCATCTCACAAGGAAATTGAGGCGGCGGGGCTCGCGGGCTATTACACCATGCACAACCACGGCGTATACCCCGCCGATCCAAACGGCGTTCCGTTTACAGCAGCTTATATTCAATGCACGGGCGATCCAATAGCGGACCTAGTTGAGGATCTCGCTGCGGAACAAAAAGCACGGGCAACTTATGAGCATCTAATGGCGCTTACAGATAATGTTGAGGTGCTTCGTCCGTTGCAATTTTTACGTGAACGCGAGATCGTGCATTATCAAAGGTTCGGTGAATGTTTGAATATTGTACAATGCTTATATAAAGATAATAGCGTTGCAACGAAAAGGCGTTAGTGTTGTTAAACACATCAAAGGCTGCTGCTCATGAACATTGAACGGCCGCCTTTGATTTACTCGCACTATTTTTACCGCAGTCTAAAAGCCTTTCGATGTGTTATCAATAATAAAATCCCTCACGACGGAGAAGCTTTATAAATTCACAAATTTGCTTTGCGTCGGTTTCAAATTGGAATGTGAAAGAGAAGCCGATTTCCGTTTCATTGCAATTCTTTATGCTGTCTTTTAAATCTTCGATTTGTTGGCACACGAAATTTCTCTACATCTAGTCCCTCATGCCTAAGCAGCCATATTTTTTTGTCTATGCCGCCCGCATATCCGGTCAGGCTTCCGTTTGCACCCACAACGCGGTGGCAAGGCACAATGATGGATATTGGATTGTGCCCTACCGCTCCGCCTATGGCCTGAGCAGACATTCTGGCAAATCCGTTTTCAGCGGCAATTTGCCTTGCTATCTCACCATAGGTTGTTGTTTGTCCATACGGTATCTTACAAAGCATATCCCAAACGCTCTTTGCAAACTCACTGCCGGCAGGCGCAAGCAGCAATTCGTCTATGGCGGGGTTTTTTCCGCCAAAGTATCGGCGCAACCAATCCTTTGCCTGTGCCAGCGGCTCATTGCTGTCACTCTCAATAGCGACATCTTTATTTTTACCAAGAAAATATTTCTGTCCCTCTATCCATAGCCCAACGATGGCGCCCTCCTTCGCCGCAAGCGTAATATCGCCTAACGGTGAATCAAAACGGCTTATATATATCATGCAAAACCTCCGCAAGTTTGATCTGTTTATGATTATTATACCATGAGCCAACCAATTTTCCAAAAAATAGGCGTACATTTCAGGCGTCAGACACAGGTTACTGCCATACTTCCGGATTTATTAGCTCGAATTTTCAATATTCACAATAATACCGTTGTTTTTTTAACCTAAAGTCTTGTATAATATTTAAAAGGAGATGTGATTATGCCTTTTGACTACAAAAAAGAATATAAGGAATTTTATCTTCCTAAAAACCGTCCTGAGATCATTACGATACCGCAGATGAATTTTGCAGCCGTGCGTGGAAACGGCGACCCTAACGATGCAAACGGCGACTATACGTCCGCTGTAGGCTTACTGTACGGCATTGCATTCACAATTAAGATGAGCTACAAGAGTGAAAACCAGATAGAAGGATATTTTAGCTATGTGGTTCCTCCGCTTGAAGGATTTTGGTGGATGAATGGGATCGATGGCATAGACTATTCACGAAAAGCGGATTTCAACTGGATTTCAGTAATTCGGCTCCCCGATTTTGTTAAGAAAAGCGATTTTGACTGGGCTGTCGCCGAAGCTACCGCAAAAAAGAAGACTGATTTTTCGCGTGCCGAGTTCTTTACATATTCAGAAGGACTGTGCGTTCAATGCATGCATCACGGTCCATACGATGACGAGCCCGCAACAGTGCGCCTTATGAATGAATACCTGCAAGCAAACGGGTACGAAACCGATATTACCAGCTCGCGCTACCATCACGAGATATATTTGAGCGACGCTCGCCGCTGTGCGCCGGATAAGCTTAGAACCGTTATCCGTCACCCAATTAAAAAGCAAGCATAATTAAATATAACATGGGGAGCCATGTCGTTCCCCATGTTATATTTCAGCTTATTCTTACCGGCTCGTTATTTATCATATACCTTTCTGCCGCCAACATAAGTTGCAAGCACGCTTGCTGATTTTATCCCCATGCTTTCGCAGCTAAATATGTCTTTATCGAGTATAACAAAATCAGCAAGAAAGCCTTTTGAAAGCCTCCCTTTTATTTGCTCATCAAACGAGGCGTAAGCTCCGTTTTTCGTGTAACAATCTACCGCCTCTGCCACGCTAAGGCATTGCCTAGCATACCAACCATTCTCCGGTAAGCCGGCAAGATCCTTTCTGTTTACAGCGCAATATATGCCGTTTATTGCGTTTATTGGCTCCACAGGCGAATCCGTGCCAAAGGTTTCAACTATGCCCAAATCAAGCATGTCCTTAAACGCATAAGATGTTGAAGCGAGCGTATCCCCTACTCTATCGTTTACTATATGCAAATCATAATGCAAGAATATGGGTTGCGTATGAGCTATTATATTTAGCTTCGCCATACGCTCTATCTGCTCGCGAGAGGTTATTTGGCAGTGCACTATGCCATGGCGCATTGCGCCGCTTTTTGCAGCGGATTCAATCGTATCAAGACACATCTCAAATGCCGCATCACCTATTGCGTGCGTAACGGTGGGGAACCCAAATTTCATTGCCGTGGACGTCATATTGATATGCGCTTCTTTAGAAAAACACGCTATCCCTGAGGTAGATGGCATATCATGATACGGCTTTCTTAAAAGCGCCGTCCGCGCGCCGAGCGAACCGTCCGAAAGCATTTTTATGGGACCTATACGGTTAAAATCATCTCCCATGCGGAAGCTAAAACCGTTGTCATGAAAATTCTGTATATCGGCAGGATTATCAAACAAACACTGATGATATACGCGAAGGCTTTCTTCGCTATGCGTCACTCTTTCATAAGCGTTAAACACCATTTTTTCATTGCCTGCCGCAATATCGTTAGTATGCACTGACGTTACGCCGTTTTTTGCGGCGCATTTAAAAGCAAATTTAAGCGTTTCATCAAGCGCTCCGTCATTATCACTACTTTCATAAAACCGGTTTAGAAGCGACAGCGCGTTTTCTGACAAAATGCCGCTAAGCCTTCCATCTGAGAGTTTATCTATACTTCCGCCTTCCGGCGGCTGAGTAAGCTCGGTTATATTTAAGCACTCGAGCGCTTTTGAATTTACTACGGCGATATGGCCGCAGACCCGCGTTAGCACAACGGGAATATCGCTTGTGATATTATCAATATCGAATCTGTTTGGCAGTCTCTTATCCGAAAAATAGTCATGATTCCACCCGCGTCCTATAAGCACGCCTGAGCCTTTATGATTTTTCATGTACTCCTTTGACTGCATAATAAGCTCGTTTATGCTTCTCGCACCGCTTAAATCAAGCGACTGCATAGCCATGCCCATACCAAGAAGATGAATATGGCTGTCAATAAACCCAGGGAGCACCAAGCGGCCTTCAAGATCAATGCGTTCGCACCCCCCCGGCACGGCGTTCAAAACGTCGTCATTCGAGCCAACAGCAACTATTTTTTTATCAAAAAGCATCGCTTGCGCAAAGCTGCCGCTTGAAAGATAAATTTTACCATTAAATAATGCTTTCACAGTATTCTCCTATCCAATTAACTTTTTTGCCTGCTTCTCACTCGCTTGAGGAAACAGTTCCATAATTCGCATAATTATTTTTTCTTTTGACTCTCCTGGCTCAACGTTGCTTTGCGCGCAAATTAGCTCATCTGAAAACACCTGTTCAAGCAACGCGTACCTCGCTATGCCCCACCCATACGGTTTCCCGTACTTATCAAGCGCATACTCAAACGATTTAACGCATGCGAACATGTTCGTTTGAAGCGCGGCGACAGCCGCGTCGAACCGTCCCGCATCGTTCTTTGAAAGGCATAAGCCGCTCTTTAAATCGCGGCTTAACGTCGGTCCAAGCTTATATAGGCTATCATAGATCAGTTTGCTCAAATAGGCCGCATGGCCATCTTCGCAAAAGCCTTCAAAATCATACCCGTCGCGTTTGTAATTGCAAAACGTTGGCAGCCACGCCTTACTTATAAAGCCGGCTTTTTTATCGAAGAACTTCCCGTATGCTAGCGACGCGTTGATAATAACCTCACCCTTCCATTCCCATGGCCCTTCAACGCCGTCAACGAACCAAAATTCTTTTGGCGTACACTCGCAAAGTGAAAAGCCTTCGATTCCACTTTTAAAGAAAGGCAAAAAGCCTATTTCCTCTACAAGACTCATTAACTCCTTTTGATTGGTTATATACGGCAATTTCATAATTCAAACAAATGAGCCCATGCTCACCCTCCTAAAAACCAATTATACCAAACAAATAAAGCTTTTGCTACTTTTCGCCGCAGCAAACATGCGTTATAATGCATATTATGGTTGATATAGTGCAAGAGAAATTAAAACTAATTCCCGATGACCCCGGAGTTTATAAGATGTATGACGCCTCCGGTGAGATAATCTATGTTGGCAAGGCAAGAAATCTTAGCAACCGAGTTCATCAATACTTTCATTCATCGAAAAATATGATGCCAAAGGTAGCCGCAATGGTATCTCATATTGCGGATATCGAATACATCGTCGTCACAAACGAAACAGAGGCGTTTACACTTGAATCAAATTTGATAAAAGAGTTTATGCCGCGATATAATATACTTCTCAAGGACGACAAGCATTTTCCATACGTTAGGCTCGACACAAAACAGGATTTCCCCCGTTTTGAGATCGTGCGCAAGGTAAAGAATGACGACGCTAAATATTTCGGCCCGTACCTTAGCAGCCTTACGCTCAATGAAGCCATGTCCGCAATACGGGATAGCTTTCCTGTCCGTCACTGCAAGAAGGATTTAAAAAAAGCAATCGCGCGCAATGAAAGGCCCTGCCTCATGTATCACATAGGCAAATGCTGCGCGCCGTGCTCCGGCAATATATCTAAAGACGAATATCATAAAATGCTCGATAAAATATCTGCATTTTTAAACGGTCAAACTCAGCCCGTTATCTCCATGCTAACAGATGAAATGAATTCTGCGTCTGACGCGCTTGATTTTGAGCGCGCTGCAATGCTGCGCGACCGCATAGCCGTTATCAAACAAATTGACGAAAGGCAGCGCGCAATATCTGTAAACGATGCAGAACGCGACGTTTTTGCGCTCGTTCATGACGATGTTGATACGATCATATTTGCTCTCTTCATCAGGAACGGCAAGGTAATAGGCTCTAAGGAAATGCGAATGGACTGCTCAGATGAATCGGAGGCTGAAGTCATGTCCGCATTTTTAAAGCAGTTTTATGGCGACTCCGGGAGCATACCGAAGGAAATTGTTGTCTCGCACGCGCCCGAATCGATGAACGAGCTTGTTGAATGGCTAAAATCGCTTCGAGGAAAAAGCTTATCAATAATTAAGCCGGAGCGCGGCGAAAAGCGCCAGCAAATTGATATAGCCACGAAGAACGGGCATGAAGCAATAAAGCGCAGGCGCGAGCTTGAACATCGTGAATGGGAGCGAGGCGAAGGCGCACTGTTAAGATTGTGTGAATTACTGTTGTTACCTGAACTGCCGTCTAGAATTGAATGCTTTGACAATTCGCATCTCCAGGGACGCGACACGGTATCCTCTATGGTAGTGTTCATCGATGGAAAGCCATCGCCTTCTGAATATAGACGGTTTCGCATTAAGCAAACGACTAATGGCGACGATATAAGCGCCATGCGCGAGGTGCTCGACAGACGATTTACGAGCGCTGCCGAGGGTGATGTTAAATTCAGCCGATTGCCCGATTTACTGATTGTCGACGGCGGAATCGCGCAGCTAAACGTTGCTTTGGAGGTTTTGCAGCAGCATAGTCTTGAGTATATCAATGCAATAGGTCTTGCGGAGCAAAACGAGGAAATAATTATTCCGTATACAAACGAACCGTTATCGCTTCCTCGACGAGATCCCGCGTTGCAGCTATTACAGCGCATTAGAGATGAGGCACATAGATTTGCCATCACTTACCACAGGAGTTTGCGAGGTAAAAACTCGCTCTACTCACTGCTCGATGAAATAGAGGGCGTAGGCCCCAAGCGCAAGCGACTTTTATTCGATGCGTTCGTGACCATCGACGCGATTAAGGCGGCCGATATAGACGCGCTCGCGGCAGTTAAAGGCGTATCCCGCCCAACAGCCGAAGCTGTTTATCAATATTTTCACAATAGCGAAGCTCAAAATAAAAAAGGCGGAGAGTGACATGCACTCGTCCGCTTTTGTTTTTTAAGTTTACTTTGCCTGCGCAATGGCCACGGCCACGGCGACGGTCGCCCCCACCATGGGGTTGTTGCCCATGCCAATGAGACCCATCATCTCCACATGCGCCGGAACAGACGAGCTGCCAGCAAACTGCGCATCGCTGTGCATGCGTCCCATAGTATCGGTCATGCCATAAGAAGCGGGGCCAGCGGCCATATTGTCCGGGTGAAGCGTTCTGCCGGTGCCGCCGCCAGAAGCAACCGAGAAATACTTCTTGCCATTCTCAATGCACCACTTTTTATATGTACCGGCAACCGGGTGCTGGAAGCGAGTGGGGTTGGTAGAATTGCCCGTGATGGATACGTCAACCTTTTCGTGACGCATTATGGCAACGCCCTCGTTCACATCATCGGCGCCATAGCAGCGCACCTTGGCTCTGTCGCCATTTGAATATGCCCTCTGCTCAACGATTTTGAGTTCGCCTGTATATTCATTATAATCGGTTTCCACAAATGTGAATCCGTTTATCCTTGAAATTATCAATGCGGCGTCTTTACCAAGGCCATTCAGTATTACCTGCAAAGGCTCTTTCCTTACCTTGTTGGCCGTGCGCGCTATGCCTATAGCGCCTTCAGCTGCCGCAAAGCTTTCATGACCAGCGAGGAATGCAAAGCAATGCGTGCTTTCACGCAGCAGCATAGCTCCAAGATTTCCGTGGCCAAGACCCACCTGACGCTGATCCGCAACCGAACCCGGAATGCAGAATGTCTGTAGGCCAATGCCAATGGCTTCCGAGGCCTCGGCAGCATCTTTAACATTCTTTTTCAGCGCTATTGCCGCGCCCAGGGTATACGCCCAAACCGCGTTTTCAAAAGCGATAGGCTGTATCCCTTGAACTATGCCGCGGACATCAACGCCTTTTTCCTTTAGCATAGCCTCCGCCGTTTCAAGGCTTTCAATGCCGTACTCTTTAAGCGCAGCGTTTATTTTATCTATTCTTCTTTCATATCCTTCAAATGTTACCATTGTCGTCCTCCTGTCACTCACACCTGGGGTCCAGTATCTTGACGGCTTCGGCAAAGCGGCCATAGGTGCTTATGTTTTTCTCATAGGCGTCCTTGGGATCCATGCCTTTTTTGATGGCGTCCATCATCTTGCCGAGATTTACGAACTTATATCCGATTATGGCGTCCTCTTTATCAAGACCTATGGCAAGCACATAACCTTCTGTCATTTCCAAATATCTAGGGCCTTTTTTAAGAGTGCCGTACATTGTGCCTATCTGCGAACGCATACCCTTGCCAAGATCCTCAAGCCCCGCGCCTATGGATAAGCCGTTCTCGCTGAATGCGCTCTGTGAGCGGCCGTATACTATCTGCAAGAAAAGCTCGCGCATAGCTGTGTTGATAGCGTCGCAAACAAGATCTGAATTCAGTGCTTCAAGAATCGTTTTGCCGGGTAAAATCTCGCTCGCCATAGCGGCGCTGTGAGTCATGCCGGAGCAGCCCAGTGTTTCCACCAATGCTTCCTGGATAACGCCCTCTTTGATATTTAGCGTCAGCTTGCAGGCGCCCTGCTGAGGAGCGCACCAGCCTATACCATGCGTAAAACCGCTAATATCCTTTATTTCTTTTGCTTTCACCCATTTCCCCTCTTCGGGAATTGGCGCGGGATCATGTCTTGCATTTTTTTGCACGCAATACATTTCCTCTACTTCACGCGAGTACTGCACAAGAATTACCTCCTAAACTATATTAAGCCCTATTGCTTTTTCCTTTTTATTATATCATCGCATTGCGAATTTACAAATTGAATTTTAGAGTACAAATCGTGAATAATATATGATAAACTTATACTACTATAATCTAGGAGGAATTTTCCTTGACAATCGCATTGGCAGTCATATTCATCATTATTGCGCTTATACACCTATATACATGTTTTTTCAAGATAGAAACGCTGCGCAAGCTCACAAAGCCTATGCTGCTTGCGCTGCTTGCCGCCATTTATTGCTCATATACCCTGCCCGCAAACAATTTTCATTGGCAGGTGCTTGCAGCGCTCATTCTCGGTATGATAGGCGACACTTTTTTACTCAGCACTAAAAAGACGATGTTCCTATGCGGCGCATTCTCATTTACATTTGGGCATTGCTTCTATTTTTATTCGTTGCTTACGTTTACCCCGCTTAACGGTTATAAGCCGTCGCCGCTTGTAATTATTTTGATAATACTATCTGTTGTACTATGCCTTGTTGCGTTGTGTAAAATGATGTTTTCACACCTTTCAAAGGATCTCAAGCCTATGTTTCCCGTGTATATAGGTCTTGTATTTGTGCTGTTTTCGCTTAGCCTCCTGACCTTTATCGCGTCTATCACATCAGTGCCAGGCAGCGTGCTGCCTGCGGCGTGCCTCATGGTTGGTTCGCTTTCATTCCTAATTTCCGATAACAAGCTTGCCTATGACAAGTTTAAAAAAGCGACGCCCTACGGTAATTTTTACATTATGCTGACCTATATAATCGCGCAGTCGCTGCTGACCGCCGGGTTTATTATGATATGAGGTGAAACATGCCAAATTCAAAATTAAAGCCGCTTGTATTGCTCGATATTTTTAAAGAGCTCACCGACGAGCAGCACAGGCTTTCCGTGCCGCAAATATTAGATGAATTTGATAATCGAGGTATTGAAGCTGAGCGCAAAGGCGTATACCGCGATATAAGTACGCTTATGGACTATGGCTTTCCTATTATGCAATCGCAGTCCGGCTACTATTTAGCCGAGCATGAATTTTCGTCATCGGAAATACGCCTGCTTATAAGCGCGCTTCAAGCCGCATATTTTATTACGCCCGCAATGACGGCACAAATGCAGCATAAGCTTGCCGGTCAATTAAGCAGATATAGCGCAGCCGAGCTTATGGCCTACACAAATATCGGAGCGTTAAAATGCGATAATGATGAAATACTCAAAAATATAGATCTATTGAATATGGCGATAGCTTCAAAAAGGCAGGTCTCATTTCAATATATAAAAAAAGACATGCGCGGCAAAAATGTGCTTCAGCATAATGGCGACAGATATTTTGTCAGCCCTTACGCGATGATTTGGATGCAGGATAAGTATTATCTGGTCTGCAATTATGAAGGCCGAGACGATATGACTCATTTTAGGCTCGACAGAATAATGCACATGCAGATCGAGCTTAGTCCGTGGCGGCATTTTGCCACGGTCAGCGAGTATGTAAACAAGTTTGACGTTGCCGACTACGCAAAAAAAGTATTCAATATGTATGGCGACAACGTTGAGCGCGTACTTCTCAAATGCGACGAAGCTATTGTGAACGACATTTTTGATAGGTTTGGAACCGATATAATTATTCGCCCTCAAGACGAAGGCAAATTTCTCGTTACAATACAGGCCGCAATCGGCATAGGATTTATTTCATGGGCGTCACAGTTCGGTGAGAAGCTTGAGATAGTTTACCCCGCTCCGCTTCGTGAGCAAATGAAAAAGCGGCTTGAGGCCGCTTTGATGAACTATATTAACGATGAACCACACGAATAATTAGCTTATGCCGCTGTCTATACCATCAAGAGCATTTAGCAAATGCTCTTTTTCTATCGGCTTGAAAATAAAGCCCTTCGCGCCTATAGCTTCGGATATTTCGACGGTTTCATTGTATGCAAGAGACGAAATGATGATTATGCGCGCATCTGGAAAATTTTTCAGGATTATCTGCGTCGTTTCAAAGCCGTCTATTCCGGGCATCACAATATCCATAGTAACAATATCCGGTTTAAGCTTTGCATACTCCTCAACAGCAGATTCTCCATCGCTGCAATGGCCGATTACAGAATAATCGGTATCCTCCAGCATCAATTTGATTTCTTCATATATAAACGCGGAATCGTCTACCACAAGAACGCTTCTATTCATCATCCTGCCCCCCTCGATTACTTTAAATAAGTATATCAAGTAAGCTCGAAATATGCAATTATTTTATACCCGCGGCAGCTTATCCAAGCAGCTCGATATATATTCATCCGTGGGGCAATTATCATGCATACTGCCATTGTTATATGACTCATAGGCTGATAAATCAAAATATCCGGTTCCAGTAAGCCCAAATAGTATTACTTCCTCTTTATTCTCACGTTTACACCTTTGAGCCTCCTCTATAGCCGCCCATATTGCATGACTCGATTCAGGCGCGGGCAGGATTGTTTCATATTTTGAAAAAAGCTTAGCCGCATTAAACACGCTTAGTTGATCCACAGATTTTGCCTCTATCATTCCTTCGTCATATAATTGTGAAACTATAGGCGACATGCCGTGGTATCTCAAGCCTCCAGCATGGTTGGGCGAAGGCATGAAGCCGCTGCCTAAGGTGTACATCTTCGCTATTGGCGTTATATGGCCAACATCGCAATAATCATAGCAATACTCTCCACGCGTCAGAGTTGGGCACGACTTTGGCTCAACAGCTATAAAGCGCGCATTATTCTTGCCGAGCAGTTTATCACGCATGAACGGCGCGATAAGGCCGCCTAAATTCGAGCCTCCGCCCGCGCAGCCTATTATTACGTCCGGATATTCCCCCACCATCGCCATAGCCGCCTCAGCTTCCAGACCAATTATCGATTGATGCAGAACCACTTGATTCAACACCGAGCCGAGCACATATTTGCAGTTTGGAGTATTCACCGCCGTCTCCACTGCTTCTGATATTGCGCAGCCAAGGCTGCCGCCGCACTCAGTATCATCGGCAAGTATTCTTCTGCCAGCTTCGGTTGTTGAGCTTGGGCTTTTTATTACTTTTGCGCCAAAGTTTTCTATAATGGCTTTTCTATACGGTTTTTGCTCACAGGAGCTTTTCACCATATAAACTGTGAGCGGCAAATCAAAATATGCGCAAGCCTCCGATAGCGCAGTTCCCCATTGGCCAGCGCCGGTTTCGGTCGTAAGTGAATTTACACCCTGCTGCTTTGCATAGTATGCCTGCGCTATGGCAGAATTAAGCTTATGGCTTCCAGAGGTATTATTACCTTCAAATTTATAGTAGATTCTTGCAGGAGTGCCAATAGCCTTTTCAAGGTTATATGCCCTCACAAGCGGCGCGGGACGATATATGCGGTACATTTCTATTATCGGCTCCGGTATTGGAAATTCCGGCGTAGAATTATCAAGCTCCTGCTTAACAAGCTCATCGCAAAAAACATTTTTCAGCGAATCATGCGTTATGGGATTGAGGCTTTGCGGATCAAGCATAGGCGGCATATCCTTCATATACGCGCGAAGATTAAGCCATGCTCTTGGTATCATTGATTCTTCCATATTGATTCTGTACGGTATTGCGTTGTTCATAAAACCCTCCTTAAAAATAAAAAGGCCTCATCCCAATGTTGGGACAAAGCCTAAAACTTTGCGGTACCACCCGACTTAGCAGAATAAACTGCTCTCTCATGCTAGCCTGCTATCACAGGCCGTTCCCTTTAACGGCGGGACCCCCGTCAGCCACTACTAAGTAAAAAACTTTTCGTCTGCCCTCATAAGTCCATTCGGCAATTATTAACGCTGCCGGTTTCCACCATCCCGGCTCTCTGTGAGCTACATTAACTGCTTACTACTCTTAATCAACGGTTTAAATTTTATATATTATATGTTCGTCTGAAGCATTTTGTCAACACCTAATTATATTAAATTTTCCGTATGTAAAATTAGCCATTTATTAAATATTTATTTATTGTTTTATCTTGCTTCATAAGCTAAACTTAATAAATTAGACAGGGGGGTAATAATTTGGAGCAAAACGCTTTAATTGAGCTGCGCGGCGTAACAAAAACTTATAAGGTCGGCAGCATAGAAATACGCGCGCTGCGCGGCGTTGACCTGAAAATATATAAAGGCGAGTTCTGTTGCATAGTTGGCCGAAGCGGCTCCGGAAAATCCACATTGCTCAACGTGCTTGCAGGACTTGAGCATGTTACGTCCGGCGAAATCATTATGGCAGGTAAGCGACTTGACAAAATGACTCAAAGCGAGCTCATTTTATTCAGGCAAAAGCATATAGGCTTTATTTTCCAATCGTTTAATCTAATGCCATACTATACCGCACAGGAAAACGTCGCTCTGCCGCTTTCCTTTAGAGGTGTGCCTTCATATAAACGCAAGGAATTGGCCAAACGCATGCTCACCACTATGGGACTTGAGACGCACCTAAAGCACAAGCCTTCGCAAATGAGCGGCGGTCAACAACAGCGAGTCGGTATAGCTCGCGCGCTTGTTGCGGATCCTCAGATCATTTTTGCAGATGAACCAACCGGCAATCTTGATTCAACAACATCGGTAGACGTGATGGACACTATCTCCGAAGTTATCCGCACTCAAAAGCGCACATTCGTTATGGTAACCCACGATCCTAATATGGCTAAGTATGCGGATAAGGTTATCCACATATTGGACGGACGCGTAGTTGAAATAGAAGACCGTACTTTAAATAATCTCGAAATAACAGGGGGAATTTCAAATGAAACCAAGTAAAATTATAGCTGTCGCCATGATACTTATGCTTATATTTGCGTATGTTCCCGTGGCGCACGCGGCAAGCAATGTTACAGTTGACGCTTTATATCCTGGCGAGGGCTGCTTTACCGGCAGCTCCGGCGTAGTATATATGAATTTCGTCGTTATCAACAATACCGGCAACTCAATAAATATGATGGAGCCCGTCTGCTCCGATTCTGCCGGAATAATTAAAAGCGCTTCGCTTTACTATACCGACACGCATACCGAAGGCATAATTCCTTCGGACGGTCTTGAGCATTCAGTTACCATTGAAGTAAATTACGAAAGCGCGTTCACCGGCACCCTTTACACAAAAATGAAGTTTAACTTCGCAAGCCTTGAGCCTATTGAGCTTAGCAACGTTAAACTATTTGTGCCGTCTCCTTGGTCCGCCGACCCCAACGCGACCGCCTCCGACCAAGAGAATTCAAATAAATCTCCGTATATAAGACTATCCTCAAAGGACAGCACCGGCACTTTGGTTAAAACCCCATGCGGCAATTACGGAGACGCTGTGCAGGTGCGTATTCCCCTTCTTTGCGAGCGTGCGCGCGTAAGCCAGCTTAGAATAACTCCTGTGCTCTCCTCAGATGTTTCAGCATTTCCGTTTGATATAAATGAGCTTGACTATACACTCACTTATTCAGGCGACGTTGCAGTTGGAAGAATAATCGAATTCGCTTACGATTTTACCCTCAGTAAAACCGTTACTGCGGGCGTTAAAAAGGTTGATTTCAAGGTTTCATACTACAATCAATACAATGGTTTTGAATCAACGACCATAAGCATATATGTTAACGTCATAAAGGGCGCGGCTGCCAGCAATCCCAATTCTCCCACAAATGCTTCAGCGCCAAAAGTTATAATAGATAGTTATTCCATTTCGCCCGACAAAATATATGCCGGCGAGACTTTCACGATTTCGCTTGTGCTCCGCAACACTTCATCTACGCAAAACGTTTCAAACCTGCAGGTTGTCCTTAGCGAAGCCAACGGCAAGCTGCTTCCCGCCGACAACGGCTCCAACACCTTCTTTGTGAGCAAAATTGCAAAGGGAGAAACTGTTTTGCAGGAAATCTCGCTTCAATCAGCGCCGGACCTCGAATCCAAATCCTATACGCTAAGCCTTGATCTTTCATACGATGGCTCTGAAAACACAGGCTATACAGGCACGGCTTCCATAGCGATACCCATTCAGCAAAAGATCAGGCTGAAATTCGACGAACCCATCATAAACGACACTCCATTTGTTGAGCAACCGCTTGGCGTATATCTTTCAATGTATAATCTTGGCAAATCGACCGTTTATAATTGCATGGTAGACGTAGAAGGCGACGGCCTCGCGATGGAAGAAACATATTTTGGCGGCAACGTTACCTCAGGTAATACCATGCGAGCCGATTTTAACATAATCCCATCGGTAGCAGGTCAAATTGACGGTGCAATACTCGTAACATACGAAAATGCTTACGGTGAGCAAATGACAGAGCGCATGCCCATCACCCTATATGTTGAAGATGTTGAACCCATACCAGAAATGCCCGAAATAGAAGACCCCACCATGCAAGATGGCGCCTCAGGCGGCGCATCTTCAGGCTTGCTATGGTGGATAATCGGCGGCGTCTTGCTTGTGGCGGGCATTGTTATTTTAATCGTGGTGTTAAAAAATAAGCGCAAAAAGGAGCTTGAGGCGCTATGAAGCCTTTAGACGTGCTCACAACCGCCTTTATGAATTTATGGAGGCGTAAGCTAAGAGCATTTTTGACCGTTCTTGGCATGGTAATAGGCACGAGCTCCATCGTGGTTATGATATCATTGGGGCTCGGCATACAGGAGGCTACGCTTGAGGCATTCGCCGGTACGGGTAGTCTTACTACGATTACGGTCAATTCATGGAACTACGTTGAAAATGAAAACGGCCGTGGCGGCACCTCAACCGAGAAATTGCTCAACAAAAAAACTGTTGAAGCCTTTAAAAAAATAAAAGGCGTAACTGGCGTTATGCCTGTTCAGAGCCTTTACGGAATAGTTAAATCCGGCAAGTATATTACAGATGTATCAATACTTGCTGTTGACACGGAGTCTGCTAAGCTCTTTGGAATAGACCTTTCAGACGGCCGCTATCCGGAAGCGAAGGGCAAAAAAATCGAAATGGTTTTCTCCGCTTATATGTTTGACAACTTCTATAACCCTCAGAATTACAAGCAGGCATACGACAGAGACGGAAATCCGCTTATCACGGCCGACGATAAGTTTCAGCTCACCTTCGATTATTCAAATATATATGGTGATGGCGGTATGATAAACGAGGACGGCACTGCCGCAGCTAAGGGCAAGTTTTATGACGTTGAGCCTGTAGGCACTATGAGCGAGGGCAGCAACGAGTTTTCATGGTATTGCCTTATGGAGGCAAGTTCGGTTCAAAAGCTTGCAAAAGAGAATTCAAACTTCGTTTCAATGGATACCAAAAAATATGATAGGATCATGGTCAAGTGCGACAGTATCGAAGACGTGAAATCGGTTAAGGATTATATAACCGGTTTAGGCTATGGTACCTATAGTCTTCAAGACGCCGTTGAAATGGCCGAAAAGCAAACCGAGCAAATCCGATACCTGCTAGGCGCGATAGGCGGCGTTTCGCTGTTGGTTGCTGCCATAGGCATTATGAACACGATGATGATGAGCATATACGAGCGCACTAAGGAAATAGGTATAATAAAGGTGCTCGGCTGCAAAATGTCTAACATTGCAACGCTTTTCCTCACTGAGGCCGCATACATAGGTTTGTTTGGCGGGGCGCTCGGGCTTGCAATAAGCTATGGATTATCAATATTGCTCAATAATTTCCTCGTTGACTCGGGAATGCGAAGTGTGATACCCGCTTACTTATCTATAGGCGCACTCGTGTTTTCGGTGTTTGTGGCCTTGATTTCGGGGCTCTACCCTGCTATTCGTGCAATGCGGCTGAGTCCGCTGTCGGCAATAAGAAACGAGTAAACATAAAGAGGCGACATCTTGCGATGTCGCCTCTTTTTTGATTGTTTTATTGTGCCTTGGGAGCGCCAACGGGGCAGTTGCCTTCACATGCGCCGCAATCTATGCACTTTTCAGCATCGATTACATACTTGCCATCGCCTTCGGAAATCGCGCCAACGGGGCAACCGTCTGCACATGCGCCGCAGCAGATGCACTCAGAAGAAATTACGTATGCCATTTGTGGATACCTCCATATTTATTCTTTGTTTATTCTAACACGAAATAGCTAAATTGCAATAGCTGTGTTGCATTTAATCGTTTCCTGGCCACCTTTGTTAAATAAGCGCAATGGCCTCGGACACATTATGTATTCTCACTAGCTTTGCGCCTTCAATCTTGCCTATTCTGCCGTCAGACGGCACGATTATCTGCGAATACCCTAATCTAACGCATTCGGAGACACGCTTTTCAATTCTGCTTACGCTGCGTATCTCGCCTGTGAGCGCTATTTCGCCTATCACAGCCGTATCGGCAGGGAGCGCTTTCTCCGTGAGCGCAGACGTAATGCACATCGCCACGGCAAGGTCGCACGCACGCTCGTCAAGCTTTATTCCGCCCACAACATTCGTGTAAACATCCTTATCATAAAATTTCATGCCTGTCTTTTTTTCAAGCACAGCAAGCAGCAGCATTAACCTATTATTATCCAATCC
>CAZZNN010000001.1:0-34022 GCA_964655605.1 uncultured Oscillospiraceae bacterium | reverse complement strand
TTCTGGGATTGTTGAACGGCGATTGGGAAAGCAGCGCCTGTATCTCAACCAAAATCGGTCTTGTGCCTTCCATCGCGCATGTTACCGCGCAGCCCGGCGCTCCCGTCCGCGTAAGAAACAGTTCAGACGGATCGCTCACCTGCGTCATACCGGTATCGCGCATTTCAAATACGCCGATTTCATTTGTGGAGCCATATCGGTTTTTCACAGCGCGCAATATTCTGAATGAATCATTTCTTTCACCCTCGAAATACAGCACGGTATCTACCATGTGTTCAAGCACTCTAGGACCCGCAAGCGCGCCTTCTTTTGTTACATGGCCAACTATGAATACGCATGATCCCGAGCTTTTTGCAAGCCGCGTCAATATAGATGTGGCCTCGCGGATCTGGCTTACGCTGCCAGGAGCGCTCTGCACTTCCGGAGCGAACATGGTTTGTATTGAATCTATTATCAAATACTGCGGTTGCAGTCTGTCAAACTCAGCTTCTACCTGGGCAAGATCCGTTTCCGCCAACAGGTAAACATCTCCGTCTACATCAAGTCTCTCCGCTCGCAGCTTTATCTGCGAGGTCGACTCCTCGCCAGTTACATACAGTACGCGCCCTCGCTTAGCAATATTTGACGCCGCCTGCAATAAAAGCGTCGATTTTCCTATCCCAGGGTCGCCTCCCAGCAGTATGGCGCTTCCGGCCACTATGCCTCCGCCAAGCACCCTATCAAGCTCCTCCATGCCGGTTGAAACCCTCATGGTGTTATTTACGGCTATGCTTGAGAGAAGCACCGCACGCGCTGTCCCCTGATTCGTCACAGCCTTTTGAGCTTGCTCAACAAGCGTATTCCAACTGCCGCATGACGGGCATCTGCCAAGCCATTTAACAGTTGTGTACCCGCATTCGCCGCACACGAACTCAATCTTTGCCGATTTTGACATCAAATTGCTCCAATCAGTACTTTGGTATCACTATATATTTAACTATATCTCTTTCGCCCCTCGCAGTTACGTCCATCCAGAATATCGTGTCGTCCGATACGCCCATAAACTGCGCCGCTTCCCTATCAGGCGTAATCCTGTAGGTTGATTTTTCATCAAACATATAGAGCCAAATGGTTTGATTTTTTGAATATGCTATGAACCTTTCCGACAATCCAAAGTCCACAATGCCTTCATCAATAAGAATAGGCGTGTTATCGCCAACAGCATAATAAAGCTTTGAATCAAGTCCGTAATGAGAATCCGTCCATGCTGTGTATGCGCCTCTGCGCTGCGGATTGTGAACGTAGGTATTCACATTATACGAGCTTACCGTGGACTCGCTTAACTTAATAAAGCTTATGCAGCTCGCAGCCGTATCGCCATCGCCTGAATATGCGTCCGCACTATCCGCCCACAATAAAGTGCCATTATAAAGCGATGGCTTGCTTTGCCCATAGGAGGAGCTTGAAAACATTTGGATAACCGTCGTTTCCAGGGTGTTTAAGTCGCACACAAACAGTTTATCCATGCGAGTTCCCGTGCGTTCGATCCATGCCACGGTATCGCCATCAAGCATCGGCTCAACTTGACCAGTGTAAATATGCTTTATAAGCTTTGGAGTATAAGCGCCATTTCCGGTCTCGCACACCATGAGATCGCCGCCGTCATCTATATTGGCATCTAAATACACTAGCCATTTATCGTTTATTTTGGGGAACATAAAGTGTGCGTTGCTAAGCTTAATGTCGAGCTTGCTTGCTGAGCGCTCTTGTGCGTTATACTCAATTAGATCGCACATTACCACCTTGCCTTCAACAAGCTTGCCCGCCGTTAAATATATATGTCCGTCATACTTAACAGGATCCCCAAACCATTTATAGCCAGATTCAATAACTATCTCATTTTGATTTTCAAGCGGATTGAAGCTGCGCATCGGGTTGGGGGTTGGAGTTGGCCTTATGGTGGGCACAGGCGTAGGCGTTGGGGAAAACGGCGCATTGTAATTAACGCCTACCAACGGCAGAAGCTTTGGCAGTCCAATAAATATTATCGCGCATATCACGGCGGCAATCCCCAGTATTGTGCCCAAAAGCGCCAATACAGGGCCCCAATTACTTGCCATTAGAGAATGTCGTCTGCGATACCTTTTTCTTCCCCTTCTCCGTTTCACTTCGTTCTCCCTCTATTTATCCAGTTTTGCATACAGCACAGCCTGCGGAAAATCAAAAAGCGCATTCGGTGCATATTCCTTAACGTGAACCGTGCTCAAGGCGTAAAAAGTATTCGAGCACAATGGCAGCTCCGGCAGATACTCATTGAACTGCTTCACAAACTCGAACCATTTTTGCCTGAATTCATTTTTATTCTCCGAGCTAACTCCGTTAACCATTTCCATGGATAACCTGTTAAGTCTTTCGTCATTTGCATAGCTCAAATTATAACCCATTCTCCTCAGCTGAGGATCCATTGTGAATGTATAGGAATAATCATAAGCAGCGCTATAGTCGGTTGCAAGGCTGTACATGCAATATTTGGGGGCGCTGGCTTCATCTCTGTACAATTTTTTGAGCAGCTCATCAAGCGGAAGCTCCTCGTGTACCAGCAGCATGCCCGCAAGCTGAGTTTCAGGAGCGCTTGCAAGCAGTTCATCTATCAAAGCCGCCACCGCGTTATTACCGGTCGAGCACCAATCTATAATCAATGGCATAAGTATTCTGCCGTCGCCAAGCGTAATGCAGCGCGCATTTTTTTCCGACTCGCCTACGATTTTGTATCTTATACCTGAAACGTATCCATTCCCCGTTTCATCATATACCCAGCCATCTTCGTCTAGAAGCTGCATAGCCTTATCGGCGTTATACTTATACTGATTGAGCTCTGCGTATATTCTATCCTTTAGCTCCTGATACATCCACATCGCAGCGCTGTATGGGCCGTTTATAACCATGCCGTCACTGCCGCAGTATTTATTCACCAGTTCGTCTCTATTGAGGAGTAACGCCACGGCATGCCGCACCGACGCATACTGCGTCGGCCCCACGTCACACTGAAACAGCAGCTTGCTATATCCGTTTCGCGGGTATCCGTGCTTTACTATTTTCCCCTCTTTAAAATATGCGTCCGCCGCACCTAATTGCGCATTTGGCAGCGGATCGATCAAATCCACCTCGCCTTTTGCAAGCATAGATACGCAGGTATCCGCAGGAACGCATTTAAACACTATCGATTCTATCGTTGGCTTTACGCCTTCATAATTGCCCATGTAGTATTCATTCTTAACCAGCACGGCCGTATATGTGCCGCTATCAAAGCTTTTAAGCGTATACGGGCCGCAGGAGATTCTATTCTCGACCTGCCATCTTGCCGCCTCGAGCTTTGCGCGAATATCGTCAACTCCGCTTAGCCCAATAAGGTAAGCTCCCGCGCCGTCGTCCTTTACGTCGGCATCCTGTCCAAGCCAGAACGACACGTTCATAGGATATGTGTTCGCGTAAAGAAGGTCATAAAAATACGGCAGCCTATCCGCCTTGACGGTTATTTCAAAATTCATATTATCGACTAATCTTACGCCGGAAAAGGTTGCCGCGGACAAGTCAAAATAGCTGTCGCTCCCCATGATCGCCGCACCCATGCGGTCAACGCCCAGCTCTGTTGCATAGCTCGCTCCATATACAAGCAGCGGCACCAAAAAGTCCTTTGCCTCAACAGGTGTACCATCGCAATACTTTAAGCCAGAGCGAAGCTTTACCGCAAACTTCTTGCTCCCATCTGGATTTTCCACCTCGGTAAAGCTTTCGCATACGCCTTTATTCACCACGTAGTTTCCATTTTTATCGAGAGTGATTATGCTTGCATCGTCAATAAGCGCGCCGATAAGCGCATCTGTGGAATTCGCAAGCTCTGTCGCTTTGCATAAATCACCTGTAGGCGGCACTATGCAGCCATAAACCAACGTATCCGTATCGACTTTTTTATCATCTGACGGAGAAGGCGTTGCTTCCGTTGCGGCAGCCGGGTTTGTTATTGAAGTTGTAGGTACAACAACAGGTTGCATCGACGTTGGCAACACCGAGCAGCCTGCAAACATTACAAAGATCAACAATACTATTATGTAAATCGCCAGTTTTTTCATTTTATTCCTTCTATCATCAGTTCCTAATCTCTGCATAGATAATCGCCCTTTCAAATCCCCAGAAGGCCGTCTCGCTATATCCTTCTATGCTTTTGTTGTAAGCGCTCATATATGAATTCATATATAGCGGCAGTTCAGGCAGAGTCTCGTTATATTGTTTTACAAACTCGCACCAATCCTCAATGAAATCATCCCTATCATCTCGCTTTATCATTGACTCAGAGAGCTGCTCAAGCTTTTCATCATTTATCCTAGACGGATTATAGCCTAAGCTCTGCATTCCTAAATCAGTAACAAACGAATCCGACATATCATATTCCACCTTGAAATCCATTCCTGAGCTGAATACATTATACTTTGCAGACGAATATTTAGCGTCCTCTTGGGCGTTTCTGAAAAGGTACATCATTTCATCGCTGAAAGGCATCTCTTCAAATTCAATCTGAAAACCAGCCTTCTGAATATTCTCATCTTCGCTTATAATACGTTTTATTGCAAGGCTTGCATCGCTGCCCTCAGGCAATGCGATAGAAAATTTAAGCGGGATAGCAATAATGCCATCGCTTAGCCTCTTTGCGTCTAAAAAGTTGCCTGGCTCGGCTTCCGACACGGCTTTATATCTCACTCCATCGCCCTGAGAATAATCGTTTCCGAAGGAATTTAGCGTCCAGCCTCCGGCTTCCAACAGCTCGACGCTTTTATCATACGAATATTCATATTGGCATAGCTCGATATTTGACGCTTTATACTGCCACATAGCCGTTGAATACGGCCCGTTAACAATGCTTCCCGCGCCTTTAAGATATTCATCGATAATCCGCTGCCTATTAACAAGATACGCAAAAGCCTTTCTCGCCTCAACAAAGCTTGCGGCTCCAACGTCGCACTGGAATATTAGCTTTCCAAAGCCGTTGCGCTCAAAGAAACTGTACGCAATGCTATAATCCGGCGATACAGTCGTCATTAGCGATATGTTCTCAGGGTCTTTTAGCGCGTCGATAATGCTCGCATCGCCTCTAAGCAGCATTTCAATATGGTTATCATCGCTGTTGCAGATAACAAGCCTTCTTATGCTTGGTTTAATGCCCTCGCTGTTGCCCTTATAATATGGATTCAGCTCCAAGGTTGCCTTTTTTTCAGCGTCGTTATAATCAATTAACGTATATGGGCCACAGGAGACTCTGCTGCTAAAATGAGTCCGCGCGTTATCAAGCGCGTCCTCTATGGTTATATACGCAAGATCGCCTTGAATAAATGCTCCGTCTCCCTGATCCATAACCTCTGAGCCCTCGCCAAACCACGCAGTTATATTCATGGGATAGGAATTCACGCAAAGTACATCGTAATAGGTTGCGCCAGTCCCAGTGAGCGTCACAGAATAAGTATATCTATCAATCAGCCTTATTCCGGATAAATAATTTATCTGCCCCGCTCTATACTCGTCGTGACCGGCAATGCGCGCGCCTATATCCTTTGCACCCGACTGGCTGCCTGAAAAAGAGGAAAAATACAAAAGCGGCAGCACATAATCCTTTGCCGTTATTTCCGCTCCGTTATTATATGCCAAGTCCTGAGCTATGCTTATTGTGTATGTTTTTGTGCCATCGCTGCTTTCCTTTATATCAAGAGCGCTGCATACGGTGCTGTTTAGAACATATTCGCCATTTCTATCCAAGGTGAATATCGAAGCGTCGTCAATTAGATCTTGCACCAGCATATCACCGGAAAAATCGCTCCACATGCCGCGTCCAAAATCGCCCGTCAGCTCTTTTGACGTGCAATATACAACGGCGTCGCCCATCGCTGCATTTGAATCGCTCGACAACTCTGGTAAACGCAATTCCGAGGTCGAGCTGCCAACGTTGCTCGGCGTAAACACGGGCAAATCAGCGTCTGTTGGCAATTCGCCGCAAGCGCAAACGGGTAGAGCTATGCACAATGATAATAATATAATTAACAGCTTTTTCATCAGCAGTAAAACTCCCTTTATCACAGCAAATGCGAATTTTCACATTTACATATCTATTATAAGCATAAAAAGAGCGGCGTGCAATGCGCAACGCCGTTTTCAAATGTAAAAATTAAATTGCCATATTTCGCGCTTATTTTGATTATTGCGCGTTCTTCATAAGATTCGCCGCGCCAACTATTCCCGCGTCATTACCCATTGTAGCAGGCACGATGCGCGCAATGCCGCCATTGTAAAAGGCTTTCTCACAGGTTTTTCTTCTTAGCGGTTCAAACAGAAAATCGCCCGCGTTGCATATTCCGCCGCCTATCGCTATAACCTCCGGATCGAATATGTTGACCATGGACGCTAAAGCCGTGCTTAGTGCGTCAACATAGCTGTCAAACAGCTCCATTGCAGTTTTATCCCCCACCTTTGCGCAATCGATAACGAGTTTTGCATCTACTTTATTCGCGTCTCCGCTTGAGCTTTCATATATGAGGCTTTCCCTGTTTTCCGTCAAAGAGCGAATCCCAGCCTTCTTTAGCACCGTAGCCGCGCAAAGCGCTTCAAAGCAGCCTTCTGCGCCGCAAGTACACATAACGCCGCTGCCGTAAGCAAGAATGGAATGACCTATCTCTACTCCATTGCCAAGACCGCCGTTAAACATTCTGCCATTTAAAATAAGTCCGCCGCCCACTCCTGTGCCAAGCGTAATTAAAAGCGCCGTCTCGCAGCCCATAAACGCGCCTGAGCACAGCTCTGCTAACGCCGCTGCATTTGCGTCGTTTGCTAAATAAACAGGAATATCAAATAAGCTTTGCGCGTCAGTGCGCAGCGGTGCGTTCACTAAGCCCAAATTATAAGCGTGCAGTACTTTTTCACATTTTTTATCAAGACTTCCCGGCACCGCAATGCCAACGCTTTCAATATTGGCGAGGCCCTTTTCGCCACCCGCCAGCTCCAGCGCGATTTGATGCACCGTTTCTGCAAGCTCCATAGAAGTTACGCCCAACTTAAACGGCTCGCTTACGCGTTTTATGATCTTTGAGTTTTCGTCCACTAACCCTGCGGCAATATTCGTGCCGCCAATATCAAAGCCTATTCTATTCATCTGCATTCATTCTTTCTATAATTTCAATATTTCTGTCTTTAAAATCCGCAGCCGCATCGTAGCCAAGTCGTTTTAGCCTAAAGCTTCTTGCCGCTACTTCGAGCACCACGGCAAGATTTCGTCCGGGGCGTACCGGGATCGCTATTTTAGGCACATCAACGCCCAAGAGCTCTGTTTTTGTTTCGCTGTTGCCCAGCCTTTCATATTGCTGCGCTTGATCCCACAGCTCCATTTCAATAACCATATCTATCGTTTTTTCCGGGATCTCAGCGCTCGCGCCAAACATATACCGCACGTCCACTATCCCTACGCCGCGCACCTCCATTAAGTGCCTTGTCATCGCCGGCGCATAGCCCACGAGTTTATCCGGCTCAACGCGGGTAATTTCCACTATGTCGTCGCTCACAAGCCTATGCCCTTGCTTTATCATCTCCAGGGCCGTTTCACTTTTGCCTATCCCGCTCTCGCCTATAAGCAATATCCCAACGCCAAACACGTCTATCAATACTCCGTGGATTTTTATTCTTGGCGCTAAATATCTGCCCACAAAGGTGCCTATAAGATGGCCTATCTCATCAGTTCTTTTTGCCGATAGAAATATGGGTACCGAATGCCTTTGGGCTCTGTCGAGCAGAATTTCAGGCGGTTCGTTCGACCTTGCGCATACTACGCAAGGTATGCCGCTAGACATGAAATAATCCATCTTTGCAAATAGATCGTCGTCCTTCAGGCTATATAGATAATTCATTTCGGCATTGCCTATAAGCTGTACGCGTTCTTCGGCAAAATGCTTATAATACCCCGTAAACTGCAAGCCCGGACGATTTATTTCGCTCGACGTAAACTCAATGCTCCCCTTGCCTCTTACAAGCGGTTCCATTCCAAGGCTTTTTGCAAGCTCATCTATGGATATTATCGCATTATCGCTCATTTTGGTTCGCCTTTATCAATATATCTATGAACTGCGCAACTCCATAATCAGCGCATTTGCCTACAACTACATCGGCTGCTTCAATAACCTCAGGTATCGCGTCGCCAACCGCGCCGCCTAGTCCCGCGTATTTTATCATCTCAATATCTAAAAGATTGTCCCCTATCGCGGCGGTTTCACCTTGAGCTATGCCCATGTGCTCCGCCAGATAGCAAAGCGCCGAGCCTTTATGCGCCGTTATATTATTGAACTCAATAAATCCCGGCTGCGAGCCTGATACCTTTAGACGTCCAGAAAAGCGCTCCGTGAGCATTGGCAAAAGCTCTGCCGCGTATTCCGGCTCTGTGATCATCAATATTTTGGGAATATTGCAATAATCATGTTCCACTAGCCTAGGATCTATTACGGCATTCAGATTGAGGTTTGCAATATACCGTTTTGAATACGCACACTCCTTTTCGATTACGATCGAATCGCCTTGATATATCTGGGCATGAATGCCTAATTCGCGCGCAAGCAACAGCACCTCGCGAGCAAGCGGCATTTCAACGCTCGTAACGTAAATCGGCTCGCCAGTAACCGTATCACAAATCATTGCGCCGCCATAATTTATTACAGGTCCTTTTAGCCCGAGCTTTTTCCATATATATGACGACCCGAAAAAGCCTCGCCCGGTTGCAAGCGTAACGCTTATACCGCTATCCTGAGCACGTCTTATGGCGATTTCATTTTCCAGGGGTAGCTCCTTGGGTATTTTGGTTAGCGTATCATCTATATCTATCGCTAAAAGCTTATACATAAGCCACCTCAGTTCATGGAATAAAACTTGAGCTCGGCTTTTTTATCCGACAGGCTTCGCCATATCACAAATGATAATACAAGCTGAGCCGCGATATAGACAACACATATAATACTCGACAGGCTTCTTGCAACCAGCACCAAAATAGCGGGCACCATTGGCACGACAAAGCCTATAAGCATTGTAAGAAGTATCGGAGCACCCTGCTTAACCGTTTCAACCTCGCTGGTCCAATCGAACTTAGGGTGCTCGAAATTCATTTTTAGCGCAAATACGGAGCTGAACAGCGCTTGTACAAGCGGCACCAAAACGATGAACACAGCATCGATAGCAGAAACCTTGAGCGTTATTGTAATCAGAATCATCGATAGCAGTGTAACCGGCATAGATGTAATCAGTCCAACGGAAAGCTTTGCGCGCATTATCTCGCTCATACTCAGCGGCAAAGCCTTTAGCTGCCAGAGCGACTTTCCCTCAAGCGAGATTACCGCCGCGTTCGGGTTTGACAAACCTACCGCCATAGCCGCTATAAACGGAGCCGCCTTAATAATAAAATCGCTCAGCCCCTCAGTTTCATACAGGGACTTTAGAATATCATCGCCTGATATAATGAGCGCTATAGAACCTATCAATAGAATCAAGTACCCTATCGCCACATTCATAAAGCAGCCTATCGATGAAAGGAATCTTTGCATATCCTTATTCACCAGCGCCTTAAATGCGGACGAAGTTACTATGTTTTTCTTTTCAAGCTTGGTATGTGAACCGCTGCTTGACGTAAGCGCCGAATTCATCGGTTTTAGCATATTGCCAAGAAGAAGCGTAAACAGTGCGAAAGGTACTATGTTTATAGCCGCAAAACCAAGCAGTGGCAGCACATTCAGCGTTGAAAGTCCGTCGGAAAGCCATATCGACATTGGATATACGCGGTCAACCAAACCAGTAAGCACAATGACTATCGAATCCAAGTTTTCGCCTATGCTGCCTGAAAAAATCACAAACGCCGCAAGTATTCCTGTCAGCAGTATGCTAAGCACCAAATTAACCGTGTTCTTCTTATTCAGCCCTGACGTAAGCTTTGTGAACAAAACGCTTATAAATGCCGCTACTACTACCGGCAGCATAGGCACAATAAGAACAAAAATCAAGTACAGCAGCACATATACTATCGTAACCTGTTTGAACATGGCATAAACGCCGAGTACAGGCAGCATTATATATGCCGTAAAAAACAGATTCGTGCCGTAAAGCTTCAAAAGTCTGCTAAGCGCCACAATGCGCAGGCTTATTGGCAGCGATACGGTTGTGTCGAAATCGGAAAAAACAAATAGATTATTCGCAGCGTTCAATATGCTCGTAAGCACCACCACAAGCGATGCTATAGTCGCCGCCAGCGCAACCAGCATATCTATCTTGCCCTGTGACTCCAGCAAGCTTGCCATGCCTAAAAAATATGTACACACGGTTGGCAGCATAACGACGCCTACCACGATATACATTATCATGTTATTACGCAGCTTCTTCTTCTCCGGACAATCGCTCATGTATTTGAGCTTATTCATTCCGAGTAAACGCAGCCACTGAATTTTTAAAAGCAGTTTAAGTTCTCTCATTTTTCAATCAACTCCAAGAACACTTCTTCAAGCGAACCATTGCCCTTTACGCTCGCCGTATCGCCTGAAGCAATGAGATTGCCGTTCTTAATAATGGCAATTTTGTTGCACAGCTTCTCCGCGACGTCCAACACATGAGTCGAAAAGAAAATCGCCGCTCCGTTGGCGCACATATCATGCATTATGTTTTTCAATATATATGCAGCTTTAGGGTCAAGACCAACAAACGGCTCGTCCAATATCAGCAATTTGGGCGAATGAACAAGTGCGCCTATTATCGTAACCTTTTGCTTCATGCCATGCGAATATGAGGAAATCAAATCATTTAAACTGCCCGTAAGCTCAAATTCTTGGGCATATTTCATAATAAGCGTTTGCCTTGCGTCGCTCTTTACGCCATATACGTCCGCCATGAAATTAAGGTATTGTATTCCCGTAAGATGCGAATAAATATCGGGATTATCCGGAATATATGCGAGTTTTCTTTTGCATTGCACCGGATCCGCCTTTATGGACACGCCATCTATGAAAATTTCACCTTCGTTAAAGTCTAGCACGCCCACGGCAGCCCTTATCGCGGTGGTTTTTCCAGCGCCGTTATGACCAATAAAGCCATATATATCGCCGTCTTCAATTTTTAGGTTTAAATCGTTTACCGCTTTTTTTCCACCCGGATATGTTTTTGAAAAGTTCTTATATTCAAGCATAATATTACCTCCAATTATAAAAAATTATAATATTTCAAGCACTTGCTGTCAATCGGAATTGTGCGTTGCAGTCTTTTCACATTTAAGCGCATTGACATATATGCAAGTGTATGTTACATTATCTGCGAAAGCCTACTTGTTTGGTAGGATTTGAGGTGAGTGTTTTGAAGCTTTCAACAAAAGGCCGTTATGGCATTAAAGCGATGGTGGATTTGGCAGTAGAGTATGATAAATGCTGCCTTAGCACATCAACGCTTGCCGCGCAGCAAAACATAAGCGAGGATTATCTTGAGCGCATACTTGGCAGTTTAAGAAAAGCCGGGCTAATTAAAGCGACGCGCGGAGCTCAGGGCGGTTATACGTTAACAAGGGCGCCTGCGCAGATCAATGTTGGCGATATTCTTCGCGCGCTTGAAGGTACGACAGATCTTATCAGCTGCGTTTCAAGCAGCAGGGTATCTTGCGGCAATGCGTGCAGCTGCTCTGCAAGGCCGTTGTGGCTAAAGCTTCAATCCAGAATAAACGATGTTTTGAATACTACCTCGCTACAGGATATGGCTGACGACTATTTATTGCAAATGAGGCGAAATTGATGAGAAAAGTATATTTGGACAATGCCGCGACCACAGCGCTTTCAACCGAGGTATTGAATAAAATGATGCCGTATCTCACTGATGTATACGGCAATCCTTCAAGCGTTCACGCGTTCGGGCGTGAGGCGCGCGCGGCTGTTGACGCGGCGAGAGAAAAGCTTGCAAAAGCGCTCAACTGTGAAGCGCGCGAGCTCATCTTCACCGGTTGCGGAACCGAAGCGGATAACATGGCTATATTCGGCATTGCCGAAAGCTATAAGCACAAGGGGAATCATATAATCACCACCAATGTGGAGCATCACGCTGTGCTTCACACCTGTCAGGCACTCGAAAAACGCGGCTTTGAGGTCACATATCTGCCTGTTGACGGATTTGGTCAAGTAAGCGTTGAGCAGGTTAAAAACGCCATAACGGACAAAACAATATTAGTAACCATAATGTTTGCCAATAATGAGGTTGGCACAATAATGCCTATAGCTGAAATAGGCGCGCTCTGCCACGAAAAGGGTGTGCTTTTCCATACCGATGCCGTACAGGCTGTCGGGCATATTCCCGTCGATGTGAAAAGCATGAATATTGATATGCTTTCGCTCTCAGCGCATAAATTCCATGGGCCAAAGGGAGTAGGCGCGCTATACTGCCGCAAGGGCATAAGAATGCCCGCATACATTGTTGGCGGAGCTCAGGAAGCAAACAAAAGAGCCGGTACGGAAAATGTCGCCGGCATAGTCGGCCTCGGCGCGGCCATCGAAATTGCATGCAGTACCATGCCGGAAGTTACCGTGCGCGAAACCGCCTTGCGCGACAGGCTCATAAATGGTTTGGCCAAACGTATAAGCGAAATCAAGCTAAACGGCCACCCCACTGACAGACTGCCCAACAACGTCAACTATAGTTTAAAGTATATTGAAGGCGAATCTATATTGCTTCACCTTGATCTTAACGGAATAGCAGCTTCAAGCGGTTCCGCCTGCACCTCCGGCTCGCTAGACCCTTCGCATGTGCTGCTTGCCATGGGCTTGAATCATGAAACGGCGCACGGCTCTGTGAGATTTTCGCTTTCTGACGAAACCACTCAGGAGGATATAGATTATGTGCTGGACGTACTCCCCGGTATAGTAGCAAAGCTCCGCGCAATGTCCCCGCTTTATAAGGCGTAGAAAGGAAAAAAATATGTATACAGAAAAAGTTCTTGATCATTTTCAAAATCCTCGCAATATGGGCGAGGTTGAAGGCGCAAACGGCGTTGGCATGGTTGGCAATGCCAAATGCGGCGACATAATGCAGATGTTTTTAAAGATAAACGACGATGGCATAATCGAGGACGTTGGTTTTAAAACCTTTGGCTGCGGCGCTGCCATCGCCACCTCCTCAATGGCGACAGAGCTTATAAAAGGCAAGAGTGTTGATGAAGCGCTAAAGCTCACAAACTCGGCGGTCGTCGAAGCATTGGAGGGTCTGCCCCCGCAGAAGCTTCACTGCTCCGTACTCGCTGAAGAAGCTGTAAAAAGCGCGATAGATGATTATAACAAGCGGCGCGCGGAACAAAAATAATGCAAAAACGGATGGCAAGCATTTGTCATCCGTTTTTCATGAAAAGTGCACGCTTTTCTTGCGTTATTGTTTCCAATTTGCTTATATATGTGGCAACATCTTTTGGATTCGGAATGCGCATTACACGCATCTCGGCGTCAAATATGCGCTTCGTCATCGAGTTTGCTCCGTGCGACATTATGCTCGTAGTGTCCTCCATCATATCAATGTTGTACACGCACTCTTTTCCTTTTAGCGCATAGCCTATATTCTCAAGGCTCCCTCGCATGTATTTCTGTCTATACATATAATATGGACGCATTTGAGCAGCCCGCGCATACTTTTCACCTAATTCGGTCATTTCCGTTACAGTTTCGGCGTCGCTTAGCCGATACTCGCCTAAATTCTCAACCAATCGTGAGGAGCGCTTCAGCGCCAAGGTGTGCACCGTAAGGTTATCCGGCCGCAATTTTGAAATGCGCTCAAGCGAACGCTCAACGTCGAGTACGCTCTCGCCGGGCAGACCGCAAATTATATCCATGTTGATCGACTCGAACCCTATTTCTCTTGCAAGGCAAAATATCCGCTCGGTATCCTCCGCCGTGTGAGTGCGTCCCATGAGCTTTAACGTAGCGTCGTTCATCGTTTGCGGATTTATTGATATTCTATTAACTCCATGCGCCTTTAAGCAGCTAAGCTTTCCTTCGTCTATCGTATCAGGTCTTCCGGCTTCAACAGTGAATTCCCTATCCGTCAGGTCATAGCTTTCACATAAGCAAGACAGCACCTCGTCAAGCTCTGACACGGTCAGCGATGTTGGCGTGCCGCCGCCCATATACGCGTTTCTTATATATAGGCCTGAGTCTTTGACTATCCTCGCGCCTGATGAAATATCCTTTAGCAATGCCTCTATGTATGCGGCAACATTCGTGTTCTCATTTCGCACATGGGACGCAAAAGAGCAATACAGGCAGCGTGACACGCAAAACGGTATTCCCACATAAATATCAATATTTTTCTGCGGTTCTTTATCAAGCAGTTGAGCCTGTATGGCATTTATCTCGCATGCAAGCTCATATTTTTCCCTGCTGACGTCAAACCCGTCTATCATAAGCCGTTCGGCTGATTTTTCGTCATTATGTTCGGTCAGTTCTCTCAAAAGCCTCGTCGGCCTAATTCCAGTCAGCGAACCCCACGGCATGTTATAGGCAAAAATCTTTCTTAACGCCCGGTATGTGGCAATTTTCACGCAACGCTTTAAGTAGCGTTTACGTTCCAACCCGCTATGCCAAGTTTGGCAATAATCATAAGTGTAATCAGCATTATTTCCGTTTATGCTGCAACAAACCCTTGCGCTAAAAGAGCACTGCGATTCACTTAGCTCAGCGACTACAAAATCGCCGGAAAGCGATTTCTCGGCACAAAACACAATGTCGCATTTATCGGTATAAAGCCTGACAACTTCTGCGATGTCATTTGAAAACTCCGAATAATTCGTATAAAGCGTCAGCATCTTTGTTTATTCCATATTTTTACTTCGGGATTGTTCTTCCGCTCAAAATCTAAGTTCGTCGCCATATCATGCCCGGGGTAAACCCTATAATCACCCTCTAATGCAAAAAGTTTATTATTTATCGATTCAAAAAGCGCTCTTGCGCTGCAACCCGGAAAATCAGTGCGGCCAACGCTCAAGTAGAACAATGTATCGCCTGAAAAGATGAATTTCTCATCTTCGCACACATAGCAGCAGCCGCCCTTTGAATGACCCGGCGTGTGAATTACTTTAAGTATAAAGCCGGCTGCGTCTATCTCGTCCCCGTCCTTTAGCAGCACATCGGCCTTGCATGGTTTTACATCGTAAGGCGTCATAATTGCCAAGTTTTCTCGTTCGCTTTGCAGCGAAGCCGCGTCTAGCTCATGTATGCTGACCTTTGCGCCATATTTTTCCTTTAAATCCGCAACGCTCATTATGTGATCAAAATGACCGTGGGTTATCAATATATCGGTTAGCATAAGCTTGTTTTCATCTATAAAGCTCGCCACCATGTTAAAATCCGATGGGTCTATCGCCGCGCACTCATTGCCGCGTTTCTGATAGATAATATAGGTATTCGTTGATATTGGGCCTGTTATCATGGTTTTCAGCATTAAAACAGCCTCCTGCTCTCAAGCATAATAGTAACCGGGCCATCATTTATCAGTTCGACCTCCATGTGAGCGCCGAACACGCCTCCCTTTGTTGGCACGCTTTTATTCATTTCGCACAGTGCCTTTTCATATAAGCCCGTCGCTTCCTCAGGTCTTGCGGCGGCTATGAAGCTTGGGCGCTTTCCGTTTCGAGCATCGCCTAGAAGCGTAAACTGCGAAATAAGCAATATCTCGCCCGACATATCCTTCACCGATAGGTTCATTTTATCATTTTCATCTTCAAAAACCCTCAAGCCCGTCACTTTATCGCAAATATAAGAAAGGTCCTTGTTGGAATCACCTGTTTCTATTCCTAACAAAACCATAAAGCCCTTTCCTATTTGATTTATGATTTCCCCATCGACGCTTACGCTTGCGCTCTTAACCCGCTGCACAACAGCACGCATATTATTCTCCTATATATTGATTCTGTATACTTCCTTGACGGATTTAATTTTTCTAATATTTTTGATAATATTGTTCAACTGCTCGGCGCCGCTCACATCAAATGTAAATTGGAGCGTAACAAGCCTGTTTTTATCCGTTTTTGCATTCATGGCCTTTATGCTGATATTAAGGCTCATAAGAAGCTGAGATATTTCCATAAGTATTCCGGGGCGCTCCGTAGCTACAGCCTGAATGCTAGCCGTATAGATAGATTTTTCGTTGCTTGCCCACGATACTTCGATTATTCTATCAGCGTCTATCATTAGATCGCTCATATTTGTGCAGTCGCGTCTATGAATAGAAACGCCTCGCCCACGCGTGATATAGCCAACTATATCATCGCCCGGAAGCGGACTACAGCAATGCGAAAAACGCACCATCAGATTCGGCTCGCCCTTTACGATAACGCCTCGGTCGCTGCTAGAGTGCTGCGGCTTTGCATCATCCTTTTGAAGCTGCTCAAGGTGCTGCGAAAGTTCCTCTTGATTTTCATCGTGCTTTTTAAGCTCCAAAAGTTTATGAAGCACCTGCCCTGTCGTAACGCCGCCATAGCCTATAGCCGAATATACGTCGTCCGAATCGGGCATGTTGAATCGCTTTAGCACTTCGCTAAAGTATTCCGCCTTTGTTAGTTCTGGCAAAGCGTAACCGTGACGTTTTGCCGCGTCGGCGAGCATATCCTTGCCACGCATAATGTTCTCTTCACGATTAGCTTTTTTAAACCACTGGCGTATCTTAGCTTTTGCCTGCTGCGTTTTTGCTACGTTAAGCCAATCCCGGCTTGGCGTAGCATTGGGCGATGTGACTATTTCAACAACGTCGTTATTTTTCAGCTTATAATCAAGCCTAACCAAAGCTCCGTTTACCTTAGCGTGCTGCGTGCGGTTGCCAACGTTTGTATGTATTCTATACGCAAAATCCAGTGGAGTGGAGCCTATTGGGAGATCGATTATTTCACCGTTAGGCGTTAGGACATATACGTAATCTGAGAAGAAATCCTTCTGTATCGAATCCACAAACTCCTTTGTGGTATCCGCATAATTTTCCATTTCCAGCGCTTCGCGAAGCCATGCAAGCTTGCTGTCAAGATCGTCCATGCTGGCACGGCCTTCTTTATACATCCAGTGCGCCGCTATACCATATTCAGAAGCCCTGTGCATTTCGTATGTTCTTATTTGAACCTCAAAGGGCATACCCTCGCCGCTAAAGAGCGTGGTGTGAATGGATCTATACATATTCACCTTGGGCATTGCGATATAGTCTTTAAAGCGCCCTGGAACCGGCTTCCACAGCGAATGGATAACGCCTAGCGCAGCATAGCAATCGCTCACCGTATTAACAAGCACTCTTACGGCAATAAGGTCGTATATTTCTTCTATTGACTTATTCTGTCTTATAAGCTTTTTATATATGCTAAACAGGTGCTTAGGCCTGCCATGCACCTGCGCTTCTATATTGGCCGCTTTTAACGCCTTTGATATTTCGTTCATGGCATTATCCAAGGTTGCCATGCGTTCGCGTTGCTGCGCGCCTATCTGCCTATTTAGGTTTTCATAATCATCCGGCCAAATGTATTTAAAGGATAGATCCTCAAGCTCGCACTTTATTGCGCCCATTCCGAATCTATGCGCGAGCGGCGCATATACATTGAGTGTTTCGCGAGATTTTCTTATGCGTTTTTCTTCATTGCAGTATTGAAGCGTGCGCATATTGTGCAAACGGTCAGCAAGCTTAATTATTACAACGCGAACGTCCTTGGCGGTAGCCAGGAACATCTTTCGCAAATTCTCTGCCTGCGCTTCCTCTTTTGAATATAAATTGGTGTTCCCGCTCTTTGTAAGCTTTGTAACCCCATCCACCATTTCCGCTATATCTATGCCGAAAAGATTTTTTACGGACGCGACGGTTATATTCTCGCCATCTTCAACGGTATCATGCAAAAGCCCCGCTATGACTGTATGGCTGTCCATACCCATGTCTGCAAGCATAGTAGCAACGGCCAGCGGATGAGTGATATAGGGGTCGCCTGATTGCCTAAGCTGTTTGCTGTGCGCATTTATAGCAAACTCTTTGGCTTTTTCCAAAAGTTCTTTTTCTTCCGCGCTAAAGCGTTCGCATGACTTGTCAAGCGCGGCAATGCCTGCTTCAACGGTGACTATTTCTTCCATCAGCTCCCCCTCCTTTCGCTTATTTAATTAAAAAGCTCAATACTTCATAACGGCCATGACGTCATAGCCTTCAAGCAAAGCCCTGCCCTTTAATTCAACCAGCTCTATAGCGAATCTTGCCGCCACAACATTGCCGCCTGCGTGCTCAACGAGCTTTATCGTTGCCAGCGAAGTGCCGCCTGTTGCAAGCAAATCGTCCACAACAACTATATTTTGTCCCTGCTTTATGGAATCCTGATGGATTTCAAGCTTATCAGTGCCATATTCAAGCGCATACTCATGACTATAGGTTTTATAAGGCAGCTTGCCCGGTTTGCGCGCAAGCACAAAGCCCGCGTTAAGCGCATAAGCTAAAGCCGAGCCAATAACGAAGCCTCGCGCTTCCGGCCCTACCACCAAATCAACCTGCTTGCCCTTTAGGCTATCCACTATTTCATCTATCATCTGGCGATATGCCTGCGGGTTTTTAAGCAGAGTGGTTATATCCCTAAAAAGTATACCTTCCTTGGGAAAATCCGGTATAGACCTAATCGTTTCTTTAAGATCCATTTGTGTTCCTCCTTGCTTTTATATAAGCATTATACATTTCATTTAAAGCTGATGCCGTTTGATAGGTGAAGCTTTCATTCAAGTTTTTAAACGGCGCATCCTTTACAAACGTCAACCTGTTACCCTCAACGCTTAAAAAATTCAATTCGATAAAAATATCTATCGCTAATTCTATCACACAATCCGCTTTAGCTGTAGCGCTTCTTAGGCTATCAATCAAATTGGATCTGTTATAGAAGCTTCCGCCAAGCCTCCTTAGCGCAAGATAGATGGCTTTTATCTGCTCACGCTCGGGATTGAGCATAGCAACTTCTTTTTCAGCGTCTATATACGCTCTATTGTCCACCTCAATGGCCAAAGCCGGGAACATGGAAGATAGCTTATCGAGTATTCCAAATGTTATCGGCGTATCATATACGATTATATTCTTAAATCTTCCCAGTTCAAGCTCATCTATTATCGGAGCGAATATAACCGTATTGTACGCGCACACATTATGCCGGTTTTTATAAAATTCAAGCTCAAAGCGTTTATAAAGCGCATTGGCTTGCGCCAACCTTAAAAATCGCTCCGCTCCCAAAACGGTGAACACCAGCACCGCTGTGCCCGCTATTCTATTTTCAAATAAATCCAAAACGCGTTCGTCCGTATCGACATAGCTCGCCTCACATGAAACGCGACTATTATTATACCTAATATTTTGATATATTGCACCATAAAATTTCGCGCTGCAATTCGCCGCATACTGTGCGGGCTCTCCTGTATCCGCCCGCTTAATATTTTTGACCACCATACGCGTAGATTTTTTATCCATAAAGCTATTTATCTCGTATGAGTACAGTATGTCGCAAAAGCTATAATCCAATATCTCGCTTATCTTATCGCCCGCAAAAGGATAAAAAGCGTCATGATAGATATTATCTTTCACTACAGAAAAAGACAAATGCGTCGTCTCTGTGCCATATACCTTTAGCTTTTTGAGCATAACGTCTCTTAACAGGAATAACGGCGCAGGATTTTCCTCTCCAAATGGGGCCATAAGCTCAAGCTCCTGAGCAAATTGCTTGTTTAATTCGCTTATATCTAGCTCCAGCTCGTAGGTCTGCCTTGGTATAAAATCTTTTTCATCGCTTCTCTTTTTTACAGAGCGCTCAAATTCTTCCCTAAAGGCTTCAAAATTCTCAGCCGGCATAGTTATGCCAGCGGCGAATGAATGGCCGCCAAAGCGTGAAAACAGCTCTTTATTATCCTCTAAAGCGTCATATAATGAAACGCCCCTTATCGATCTGCCAGAGCCTGTAAGCACTCCGTCGCGCTCAGTAAACAATATTGTGGGGCGCGTATATTTATCCGCTACTCGCGATGCGGCAACCCCTATTACGCCCGGATTCCACAACATGCTTTTTAAAACTATTGTACGCGCATCGGTAAGATTCGCGGCTTCAAGCTCGGCGTTTACATCGCTATAAATATCACGCTCCTCTTGTTTGCGGCAATTATTCAGCTCGTCTAGCTTTTGCGCAAGCTCCTCCGCTTCCAGCCTATCATTTGAAAGCAGCAGTTTAACCGCAATATCAGCATTTTCTATTCTTCCGGCGGCGTTTAGCCGCGGACCTATCACAAACCCAAAGTCATACGTTGTGAGCTTGCGTTTCTTTTTATTTGCTTTATTCAGCAAAGTCTCAATCCCCAGCGACGCCTTGCCAGAATTTATGTGCCTGAGCGCCTGCGCCACAAACGCTTTGTTTTCCCCCGCAAGCGGAATTATATCAGTCACTGTAGCAATCCCTGCAAGCTCTATCCCGTATTCAAGCACAGCATCCCCCGCCATTGCCTGACAGAGCTTTAGTGCTGTTCCCGCGCCGCATATATTTTTATTTGGGTAATTGCAGTTTCTCGCCGTGTGACAAATCACCGCACAGCAGTCGGGGAGCATATCGTCCGCGATATGATGATCCGTTACGATAAGGTCAATGCCAAGGCGCTTACAGTACTCGGCTTCAGCAATGGCTTTTACTCCATTATCGACCGTGATAATAAGTTTTACGTTGCTTTTAGCAATTGAATCTATTGCTTTAAGTGTTATCCCATAGCCCTCATCTTGCCTTGACGGGATATAGTAGAACGTATCAGCGCCCAGCTTTTTTAGCGTTTTCATCATTATTGCGGTAGCGCAAACGCCATCGGCGTCATAATCACCAAAAACGCATATTTTCTCTTTTGAAGCTATCGCTGCCCTTATGCGCTCTACAGCTAAGCCCATATCATTAAATAAATATGGATCATGGCACTCAAATTCAAGCGGGTGCATGAAGTTTTCCGCTTCGCGCGCGGTAGTTATTCCGCGCAGCAGCAGAAGCTGCGCGGTTCTAACGCATACACCTACGTCGCGGGCAAGTTCCTTTGCCTCGGCCAGGAAATCATATTCTGTTTTTTTCTCAAACCTGAGCAAATCTTTCCTCTCCCAGTTTAAGTCCTAACGCGCACTCGGTACGTTTTTTTTCAAACTCGCATGTTATTTTATATGGCTTTGCTATATCGCCGTTATATTTATATGCGTTTGCCGCACAGCCGCCGCTGCAATAATACTTTGCCCAGCAGGCGCGGCATTCGGGCTTCGTAAGCGTGTTGCACTGTTCAAATTTCTTTCTTATGGACAAATCGTATTCGCCTGTTGTAACGCTGCCCATGCAAAAATCCTTCTCGCCTACGAACTGATGGCACGGATATATATCGCCGTCAGGCGTTATTGCCACATATTCAACGCCGGCACCGCAGCCGTTTAGACGTTTTTTCAGGCACGGGCCGCCCGAAAGGTCTATCATAAAATGGAAAAACGTGAAATGCCTGCCTTCCGCTTCCCGCTTTTCATACAGCGCCGCAAGCTTATCGTATTCAGCCTTCACTTTTTCAATATGCTCCTCGCCAAGCGCAAGCGGATCGCTGCTAGGAAGCACAACGGGTTCTAATGAAAGCATCTCGAAGCCCTCGTCAAGCAAGGAAATGATGTCGTTTGTAAAATCGATATTATTTGATGTAAACGTACCGCGGATATAGTGCTCGCCATTTTTTCTGCCCGCAAGCAGCTTTTTTGCATTTTTAACGATTATATCGTAAGAGCCCTTGCCGTTTATCGTTGGACGGACGGCGTCGTGTATCTCTTTGCGGCCATCAATGCTTATCACCACGTTGTACATCTCTTTATTTATAAATTCGATCATCTCGTCGTTTAGCAGCACCGCGTTTGTGGTGATGGTGAAATCGATATGCTTATCATATTGTTTTTCGAGCTCTCTGCCGTAACATACAAGCTTTTTTACCACGTCAAAATTCATAAGCGGTTCGCCGCCGAATAGGTCTACCTCCAGATGCTTGCGCGCACCGGATTTTTCCATTAAAAAATCAAGCGCCTTTTTACCCGTTTCAAAATTCATAAGCATTCTTTCGCCACAGAATTCGCCTGTATCCGCAAAGCAATACTTGCAGCGCAAATTGCAATCGTGCGCAACATGCAGGCACATGGATTTAATAACCGTTTCGCCCGCTCCGCCCGCGGGTATTATTTCCTCCGCATTATAGGAGCCGCCGTTTTCGAGCTCCTTTAGCTCGTTAATTATCTCCTGCACCTCGCTTTTATTGTACGACAGCGCGTATGGCGACCGGCCTGCATTCACCGCGTTCACTACTTCATACGCCATTTTATCCATTTCATGAAGCGCGCCGCTCTCAACATCGAGCAATATATATCTTCCATTATAAATAAAGCTATGTATCAAAAAATTTGTCCTCCAAGTCATATACTGCAAAAAAGGCGTCATCGGACGCCTTTTATGCCTTAATCCTAATTGTAATTACTTATTTTCTTCCTTTTGGCATTTCTGATTGGCAACCGTGCAGGAAGTCTTGCAAGCGGACTGGCATGACGCACGGCACTCGCCGCAGCCTGTTCCGGTGGCCGAATTGATGCACTTAGCCTGTATCGTTTTAATGTGTTTCATTTAAAATATCCTCCAATGAATTTCTTCATTGTGTATTATACACAAAATTAAGCTATATAACAAGCCTTATCTCTTAAATCCGATTATTATCCCCGCAACGCCCCCTGCGGCAGCACAAATTCCCATATCCGCCAGTATTGACACCGTCACATGAAAAGTATTTGATATTATCGAAAAGGTCATGAAAGCAATCAGCGAGAACACCAGCCCTGCGCCTATGCCAACAAGCCATCTCTTGCCTGCGCACTTTTTAATAGCCACCATAGCGGCGAGCGCCGCGCCTATCACCTTCAGCGCCGGAGAAACATACTGCGCGCTTTCAATCGGAAGCCACATTTTTTCAAACGCCACCGCAAGCAGCAGCAACAGCGCCACGCTTAATATTGATGCAAGCAGCGCGCCTCTTAAAATTCCAAACAATGCATCGGCAGGGTTCGCGGTTTTATCGCTATTCATTCTATCAGCTCCACAATTTTCTAGTTATTGTTATGCATAGAAAATGGGAATATAACAAAAGACGAAAGCCCGCGAGTGACTTTCGTCTTTATAAAAGCTCGATTTATTGCTTTACTTCTTCCTGCAGGGTGTTTTCAACAGGGCTATCCTCAACATTGGCTATTGCGCCCCTCGCAAAAACAAGCCTCACCTTGTCAGGACCGACCGACATAACTATTACATCGTCTTTAACCGAAGTAACCGTGCCGTATATTCCGCCTATCGTGCGTACACGATCGCCCGCTTTAATACCGGCCAGCATCGCTTTTACCTTTTTGTCTCTTCTGCGCTGCGGTATTATCATTATCGCAAGAAGCGCAATCATCAATACTATCAACAACCCAGGGCCGGAAAAGAAAGTGGAAACAGACGTCATGAAATCAGAACTCATTCAAATTAACCATCCTTTTATTCTTTAGCGGTACATTATAATGCCCACATCATAAAATATTATATTACGTTCGCGCCACACGTCAATAGTATTCAAGCGAATAATTTAATTTGACATCATCGTTCACATTATCGCTCTGCGAATAGACGTTTATCATATTAAAAATCCTGACCTTAACTTCATCACATGGAATTTCTACATCGGTCGGAATTCTCACGGTCAAATTTCCAAAGCACTCGATCAAAGGCGCTATCATGGCGCTTTCATTTACGCCCGCAAGCTCGCATACGAGCGCGCCGTCATCGCTCAGCCAACCCTTTGCATAAGCCTGGCCGTTGCATAAAATAAAACCTCCGTCTGTCTTAGCTTCCTCAAGCATGAGCGCGCAATAAGCTTCGTCCCTGGCCATCATTGCGTTATATCTTATGCGGTAGCCGTTATATATGCTAAGCAGCGTTCCCGCGTCAGGCACAAACAGCTTATCCGTTTTAGCGGCTTCACGCGCTTTGCATATACACTCTTTCATATCAGACAGCGGCTTATAGCCGAATTTAGCGTAATAGGCCGTGTCAAATGGTTGAAGCACCGCCGCGAACACGCCCGCCTCACGCATAAGCTTATTTGATTCGGTCAAAAGCGCCCCCGCATAGCCTTTATTCCTATATTCGTGCAGAGTTGCAACTCCGGCGACCATGCGGCAATCCCGCTTTTTACCGTTCAATATTAACGGATACGGAATTATGTGCAGCATTGACACCATTTTACCCGATTCAAAAAGCGCGAGCACATTTTTACAGCTCGAACGCTTTGAATAGTAGAAATCGGAAAAGCCCTGCGCATCCTCTTTGAAGCAGCTATTCCAAAGCGCTAATGCGTCGGTGCGATATTCTTTCTCGCAAATACCTCTAATTATGGCACTCACCCTTTGGTACTCCTATATATTTTTCTATCATCATTATTGGATGATACGATTCTTTGGCGCGCCTCATACCCGGTATTCCCATATCCTCTTCGCGATTTATATACTTCATATCGCTGAATTCATTTTCAACAAACTGTTGATTTATTATTTGGAAAAGACCGGGGATTTCGCTCTTTGCCTTTTCAATATGGATTACGGCCATCTCGTCGTTTATACGCTCTCCTATAGAATAAGCGACCATCTCGTTTTCTATCCTGATCGCGCCGCCAACAACGTTTAACGCCTCCATATTGGACATAAGCCTGTCTATGGCTAGCCTTTCATCGATCACGCCGGGGATATTCGTATCCCTTTCGCCCACCCAATCGTCGTAAACCGCAAGGCACTCGTCCTTCATGTCCGCGCTAAGCCTGCAATATTCAAATTTGTAGTCAGTGAGAAATCTGTTGATATGATTTCTCTTTTCGTGATATTTTTTTCCTTCGAGATTGCGCAAATCCGTCATGTTGTAAACATAGTCAAAGTTGTCTCTATCCTCGGATAATTCCACCCAAGGACAGTTTTGAAAATAACTCAGCATGCGTCCTGTTATTGACTTAAACACCGGCGTTATGCCTATCTCGCGCATGTGCTCTGCGGCGGCATGCACGGCGGCGCAGTAATTTCCATCGATGTTTCTCGGTATCGGCGGAAACATAAACGTATCGCCATTGCCGTAATCAAGATAAATAAACAACGCGTCGCCGCATTGGGCTATCTTTATGGCCTCATTGCCGCCCCAAATAAATAGATTGGTAAATGTCATCTCTGAGCTTCTAAAATCATAAGGCTTCGTATAGCTTTCCACCATAGCCTTCATTGAAATATCTATAGGTTTAAAATCCAGTAACATAAAAAATCCTCCCTGATTATTTTAGCTAATCGGCAGGATTTATGCAACACGGGCGCACAAATTATTTTCTCTGGCTTTTTTCAGATTTCGCCTTTTCGTTTTTTGCGCTTTCAAGCTTGCGCGCCGCTTCCTCTGAAATTATCTTTTCAACCATAAGCTTGCCCACAAGCGCAACCAGCGCTGCATACAGCGGCGCTATTTCATCATTATAGTGCGAAAAGCCTCTCTTATCATAGCCCTCGTTATCGAACGCCAATCTTAGCATACCTTCAAGCTCCTCGCAAAACAGGTTATACGCCGCTTCCTTCCCACGCGTTTCTACCAGTAGCGCAATTATCCCTTCCGTTTCAGATATGGATAGCACTTTTTTTAATAAGCAAACCACTATGAGCGACGACAGGTGCGACCTGTCATATTTCTTTTTCTCAGGAGCGCTGATAAGCTTTTGCTTAACATAATTGTTTATCATCGAAGATGTAACGAGCTTTTCCTCATCAGCCGTAAATATTTTGAGTATATCCTCCAAAATAAGCACGACCTGGTCCATATACAAAGGAATAGCGGGCAGTTCCTCCCATCTAGGACATCTAAAGGCTCTTACCGCTTCTGCAGACATATCCATTGCTTTGCTCCTTATCAGCATTGATTGTGAAAATATTATAACATCACGTTGCAGCTTCGTCAAACGTCTTGACAAACATTTGCAATAGTATTATTATTTGTGTGTACTAGTTTTGTATACTAGATGTTCAGTTTATGGAGGAAGTAATGTCTGAAAATATGAAAGCGATGATATATGGCGATTCTGTAATGAAGGGTACCGTGCTTGACAGCTCCTTCCGCTATCGAGCTATAATGGACGATGTATTAAAGCGCTTCAATGGTATATTTCATATAGACGCCGAAAACCGTTCACGTTTTGGCATAACTGTCAGCAAGGGCTATGATATGCTGAAATGCGACCTTGCTTCCGGCCGCAAAGCGGAATACACATTGATAGAATTTGGCGGAAATGATTGCAATTATAATTGGAGCGAGGTTTCGCTCGATCCTGAAAAAGAACACATTCCCTACACTGTGCTTAACAGCTTTATAGCCACATACAAGGCCATGATTCGCGCCATAAAGTCCAATGGCAGCAAGCCCATTTTGATGACGCTTCCGCCCATTGACGCAGAACGTTATCTTGATTTTCTTACAAGAGCTGAAACCGGCAATGATAAAGCAAGAATACTCAGATTTCTGGGCGACGTACAGATGATATACAGATTTCACGAATCATATTCGCACGCTGTTGAGCTTATCGCAAACGACAATAAATGCGACTTGGTTGACGTAAGGAGTTATTTTCTTGATAAGCATAATTATCGCAGTCTCATGTGCATAGATGGCGTCCACCCAAACGAAAACGGCTATTCCCTTGTTTTGCAGGCATTTTCGGACTTTGCGCAATCAAAATGTATTGGGTGACCAGTTTTACTCAATATTTGCAAAGCAGCTCTATTTGTTGTATTATAATGATAGTATATAGTATTTATCGGGGGAATCAAATGAGCTATCGTTATGCAACACCTTCTTTTATGGTGAATCTGGATGTTCTTGAGGCTAATATAAAACGCTGCGCTCAGCTTTGTAACGCAAGCGGCAAAAGATTATTTCCTATGACAAAAACTCACAAAAGCACCGAGATCGCAAAAATGCAGGCTTTAGCAGGCGCCGACGGGTTTCTTGCCGGCACGCTCTATGAGGCGGATATGCTTATGCCGCTGCGTTTGCCGGTGCAATACGCCTATCCTGTGGCTGGCGACGCTAATTTAGTGCTTGCGGCTAACATAATGAAGCGCGGCAAGCTCATTCTGTCGCTAGATAATCCCCTTCAAGCCAAAGCCTACGCAAAGCTTGCCAAGAGCATCGACAGAGATATAGAATATGTAATTCTATTTAATACCGGTCTTAACCGTTTCGGTGTGGAGCCTGAAAAATGCGGAGAATTGGCAAAATACATATCCAACAATTACCCGTTGTTAAAATTTGGCGGCATTTCCTCACACCCGGGTCAAGTATACGGATGCGCCTCAGCTCAGGAGGCAAAGGCAGTGGTTGAAACAGAAATCGCGGCTGTAAATAAAGCCGTTATGTCTTTGATGATGGCAAATATTAAGCCAAACATGGTCGCCTCAGGTTCAACGCCCACATTCAGGGCCGAAGCCGCTTGTGAAATGCTAAATGTGCTGCACCCCGGCAACTATGTGTTCAACGATGTCAACCAGCTCATACTCGGCTCCGCCATTGAAAAAGAATGCGCGCTGAGTATACTTGCAACAGTCATAGCAAAGCCTAGTGATAATCACATAATGCTGGACTGCGGAAGCAAATGTCTCGGCCTTGACAGGGGCGCTCACGGAAGCACAGCAATCAAGGGCTTTGGACGGATACTTGGCCATGAAGAGCTGGAAATATCTTCACTTTCCGAGCAGGTTGCAAGGGTGACCTCAAATGGAGGCATAGGCTTGAATGTTGGCGACGCCGTCAGAATAATTCCCAATCACGCATGCTCCGCCGTAAATATGACAGACTATTTAATCGGCGTCCGCAAGGGTCGATTTGAGCGACTGATAAAAATTGATATGCGCGACAACAGCGCAGTCCCATTTATGATGTAATATTAGTGTGACTTTTTATATATAATCAGTGGCAGCGCCATTTATTTGTGATATAATTTTTTATCAGAAACGGAGGTGGAAATATGCCATCATCAGTTATGTCTTTACAAGCGGGAGTCGATCTTTCTATTTCCTCCGCTTCAAAGGAAAGGCAGCAAGTCGCAAGAAAAGAGAATGCTATTTCCGCTGGCGCATCACGCCGCGCCTCCTCTTTGGTCAAGCTGAATAAGCCCGAAGCGGCAAAGCCCTTAACCTCCTTGCGCGGATTGTATTTTGTGCGTGAACCGGAGGAAAAGCTAAAAAAAGCGCAGCTTTATTCTCCAAAATTAGATTTGCCAAAAAATGTAAAGCGCAGCGCATACGATGCGGCAGTTTCAGGGCATCGCAAATCAGCCACATCTTTATGCGAGCCTTCAACCGGTTGCGAAACCTGCGCTTCCAGAAAATATAAGGACGTTTCATCAGACTCCGGCGTTTCCTTCCAATCAGCCACCAAGCTGCCAGCCGCAACCGCAGGAATATCCGTCATGTCCCACGAGGGCGAGCATGTTAGCCGTGAGACCGCCAAGGCGCAAAAGCAAGGGAGCATTGTGACGCAAAAAACTGTAACAGCCAAAATGGCGGTTTGCCCAGATTGCGGGCGAATGTATATCGCGGGCGGCACAACCAAGATAACCACAAAAACGCCTCAAAGCTCGGGTGCAAACGTCGCCTCAATGAATAACGTACTAGCGCGGGCGGGCGAAAAAATTGACGAGTATATTTAAAAAGTGCGACCGATCTATTCGGCCGCACTTTTGTTAAATCAGCGCTTCTCCTGTCATTTCCTCCGGTATTGGCATGCTCATCATTTTTAGCAGCGTAGGCGCTATATCGCATAGCCTGCCACCCTCTCGCAACGTGCTGTTAATGCGCTCATCATCGATTAGTATAAGCGGCACGGGCAACGTAGTATGCGCCGTAAACGGCTCGCCGTTCTCATCAAACATCTTTTCACAGTTACCATGATCGGCAGTAAGAATAACTTGTCCGCCATTTTCAAGTATCGCATCGATAACCTTTTTGGCACACTCATCAACGGTGTGAACCGCTTTTACGGCAGCATCCATAACTCCCGTATGGCCTACCATATCGGGGTTCGCAAAATTGAGTATCATTACGTCGTACTTGCCGCTTTCAACGCGTTTTACCGCCTCGTCAGCCACGGCATTTGCGCTCATCTCCGGCTGCAAATCGTATGTGGCAACCTTTGGCGAGGGTATCAGCACCCTATCCTCCCCTTGATTTGGCGCTTCTACCCCGCCATTGAAGAAGAATGTAACATGGGCGTACTTTTCTGTTTCCGCTATTCTTAGCTGAGTTTTGCCCGCAGAGGCAATATATTCGCCAAACATATTCGTAAGATTCTCCGGTTTAAACACCACTTCCAGCTTGCCGTTAAACGCAACGTCATATTGAGTCATAGCAATATACTTGAGCGGGAAACAGCCGTATCTGCGTTCAAACCCATTGAAATCATCAAATAGAAGCGCGCGCGTTATTTCCCTCGCCCTATCCGGCCGGAAATTGAAAAATATCACGCTGTCATTTGCTTTTATGCTTGCAACAGGCGCACCGTCCTTTGTGATTACAACCGGAACAACAAACTCGTCGGTAACGCCCGCATCATACGAGCGTTGCATAGCGTCCGCTGCCGAAGCGTTTTTCACGCCCTCACCATATACCATTGCACAATAGGCTTTCTCAAGGCGTTCAAAGCGATTATCTCTATCCATTGCATAATAGCGACCCATAACTGTGGCTATTTCGCCGCAGCCTATACGCTTTATTTCCGCTTCCAAAGCTTCTATATAGCCCTTTCCACTTTCCGGAGGAACGTCGCGCCCGTCCATAAAGCAGTGAACATATACTTTCTTTAAGCCATTGAGCTTTGCAAGCTTTAGCAGCGCATAAAGATGTGTTGCATGACTATGCACTCCGCCGTTGCTCAAAAGTCCCATGAGATGCAATGCCGAATCATGCTCTTTGCAATTCTGTATTGCGTCCAAAAACTCTGTTTTGCTAAAGAAATCGCCATCCAAAATGGATTTTGTTATTCTTGTGAGTACTTGATACACAATTCTTCCCGCGCCTATGTTCATGTGGCCGACCTCTGAATTGCCCATCTGCCCTTCCGGTAGACCAACAGCAAACCCCGAAGCCTCAACAAGCGTATGCGGGTATTTATTCCAATACGTCATAATATTCTTTGCCCCATCGGTTTTTATTGCGTTGCCATCCGTCTCCTCACGCCAACCAAAACCGTCGAGTATGATCAAAGCTGTAAGTTTTTTCATCTTAGCCCCTGTAATTCACAACTTTCGAGAAATCCTCTGCCTTCAAACTCGCGCCGCCTATAAGCCCACCATCGATCTGCGGCATTGCCATGAGCTCTTTTACGTTTTTCGGATTCATGCTTCCGCCATACTGTATGCGGACAGCCTCGCTCACATCTTTTCCGAATTTGCTGTCTATTGCGTTGCGAATAACGGCTATAGTTGCATTCGCGTCCTCGGCGGACGCGGTTTTGCCTGTGCCAATCGCCCATATAGGCTCATAAGCTATCACGGTTCTCTTAACATCATCATTCGTCATGCCATCGAGCGCCGCAAGCGTTTGCGCTGAAACAAGTTTTTCAGTTTCACCGTTTTCGCGTTGCTGTAAGGTTTCGCCAACGCAGATTATTGGAGTTATATCTCCCGCCAATGCGGCTTTTGCTCTTTTATTCACATTTTCATCGGTTTCGCCAAAATACTGTCTGCGTTCGCTATGGCCTATTATCGCATACTCAACGCCTATGCATTTGAGCATGGGCACAGATATTTCCCCGGTAAACGCGCCCTTATCCGCCCAATGAACGTTTTGCGAGCCAATCTTTATATTCGTGTTTGCCGTAAGCTCCTTTGCAAGCGCCAAATCAACATAAGGCGGACAAATCACAATGTCGCACTCGGCGTCTTTAACAAGTGGGATAAGCTCGCTCACGAGCGTTTTTGTCTCACAGGGAGTCATATTCATTTTCCAGTTTCCCGCTATAATTGGTTTACGCATTATTCTATCCTCCGTTTATTTATCATTAAGCGCTGCAACGCCCGGTAAAACCTTGCCTTCAAGAAATTCAAGGCTTGCGCCGCCGCCGGTTGAGATATGTGTCATCTGCTTTGCAAATCCCAGCTTTTTAACCGCCGAAGCCGAGTCTCCGCCTCCGATTATAGTGGTTCCCCCGCAGTCCGCGCAGGCCTTTGCGACCGCCGCCGTGCCAACAGCAAAAGGTTTCATTTCAAATACGCCCATTGGCCCGTTCCATATAACGGTCTTTGCTTTTTTTATCTCGTCCGCAAATAGCTGCTGAGTCTCCTGCCCAATATCAAGGCCCATGTACTCTTTAGGAATAGCGTCCGCCTTAACGGTCATATATTTCGCGTCCTCAGCAAACTTATCGGCTGCCACAACATCGAGCGGAAGCAACAGCTTAACTCCACGCGCCTTCGCATCTTCCATAAGCTGCTTGGCAAGCTCAACATTTTCCGCATCAAGCAAGGAAGAACCTATTTCATAACCCTTCGCTTTAAGGAAAGTAAATGCCATTCCTCCGCCAATAATAAGACTATCGCACTTTGCAAGCAGATTTTTTATAACGCCTATCTTATCGCTAACCTTAGCGCCGCCGAGTATCGCCACAAATGGACGCTTGGGGTTATCGAGCGCTTCGCCCATTATAGATAGTTCTTTGCCTATAAGGAATCCTGCCACTGCGGGCAAATAGGCCGCAACGCCCGCTGTTGACGCGTGCGCGCGATGTACGGTGCCAAATGCGTCAGATACATAAATCTCCGCAAGTGAGGCAAGCTCTTTTGCAAATTCGGCATCGTTAGCTTCTTCTTCCTTATGAAAGCGAAGATTTTCAAGCAGCAGTATTTCGCCTGACTTAAGCGCCAGCGCCTTTTTCATCGTATCATCGCCTATGCAGTCATCGGCAAAATCGATTTTCACATCTGGCAGCAACGCCTGCAAGCGCTTTGCAACCGGTTTCATTGAAAATTCCGGTGCAACCTTCCCCTTGGGCCTGCCTAAATGCGAACACAGAATGATTTTCGCGCCGTGCTCGATAAGGTAATTAACCGTCGGCAGTGACGCCACTATGCGCTTATCGTCGCTCACCTCATGGTTTTCGTCAAGCGGAACATTGTAATCAACGCGAACGAGCACGCGCTTGTCCTTTACGACAATGTCTTCAACAGTTTTCTTAGCCATATAATTAAACCTCCAAATTTGATACTTCTTAATTGGTATATTTTATCACACAACCCGCTAAATTACACATACGATTTGTTAATATCATATCGGTAGACGCTAGATTTATATTATGCTATAATCCGCTTATGAAAAAGTTGCTTTCACTAATGCTTATAATTATCATACTAGCCTGCTGCGTTTCCTGCGCTGGCAAGAGCGAACCTGCCAGTCCTTCAGACGTATATCTGGATATTTCTGAAGACGCTATTGCCACTTCCACCAGCAGCGGCATCGCCGACGTATCGCATGATGGCTGCTCTGTTGAGGTCATATCCACTGTTGCCATAGCGTATCAAAGCGCTTCCGGCACAAATCTTTACGGCGCTGCTGAATATACCAATACCGGCTCAGCGCCTATCATTATTTCAAATGCGAACTTCACTTTTTCGTATGCCGATAAAACTGAAGAAAAAAATTTCGTTCCGGTATTCGCTCAAAACTGCATAGTTAATCCCGGCGAAACCGCCTACGCTGTGCTTTGGGTTGAGAATTCAACCTTTTCCGCGGGCGACGATATAGCTCTGAGCGCTGAGCTTAATGTTCAAGCCTCGTCAGCTCAACGCATAGGTCTCAATGCGGACGATCTATTTCTTGCCGATAACTATCCCGGCTTCACCACTCTATACGGCAAGCTCCACTCTTCCGACTCGGCAAGCTGCTCGTTAAACATAGTTTACATTGGTTTTTATGGCAGCAATGATACGTTTCTCGGCGCATGGTATTTTTCAAAAAATGCGCTCATTGAGCTTGGAGACCGCAAAGCCTTTGTTGAACACATGCGCGCGCTGCCAATTGAAAAATTAGCGAGCAAATGCATTTACATGAAGTCTATCGCATTTGGGATCAGTGATTTTTAGCTGCTAATTGGCTTATAATTTTGAACATGAACTATGCTGTTGTGCTCATTTAGCGCGATACGTAACGCTTTCGATATAGAATAACGGAGCAAGTCGGCAGGGAGCGAATATTTATATTCTCTCCGTCCAAAGGGAATTTGAACGCAAATTCATAATTTCAAATCATGCGGTTAGATATAAATGCACTTTTCAATATCCGGTAATAGACGATATATTGATGTTCCTGTCTTTCGTTCAAAATAGTCTTTATATTCGTAAGTCTTATTCCAACGGTCAAGAGAAAATGAATATATGCCATATCTTCTTGTTGTGTCAATAAACCTTTTCTCCAAAAAGCAGAAACCATTTGCATCTGCAAGCGCATCGCATAAGATAATCAATTTATCATAATCATCATACTCAAGCTGGTTCAAAAAGTCATTGATAAAATCGTACTGTTCCTGATTTATATCTTTTTCCCCAATATCTGCTTCGATATTTTTAACCGGAAACGAGTGTGTCAAACATACTCGCGCAATTTCGTCCCAACCCTGCGAAATTGAATAATCATACCCGTCAATAATATGTCTGACAGCGGCAATTCCTGTGCGCCTCCCTATATCATGCAATAATCCGCATGCAAATGCTTTTTCGCTATCTATGCCTCCACATTGCTCTGCAATAATTCTGGCGGCATTTGCCACATTATATGAATGCGCTCTCCATGGCCCCGGATTCATCCGCCCGGCTAACTCTAATTCCTGAATTGCTTTTCCCCTACTTGGAAGCATA